>CAMWMO010000410.1 GCA_947175305.1 uncultured Lachnospiraceae bacterium | reverse complement strand
TCCATGATCTCCACCTCGGTCTGGTCGTCACGAAGCACTCTGACATCCAATCCCAGGGACTGCAGCTCTTTCAAAAGCACCTTGAAGGACTCCGGCACACCGGGCTCAGGGATATTGTCTCCCTTGATGATCGCCTCATAGGTCTTCACACGACCCACCACATCATCGGATTTCACCGTCAGGATCTCCTGCAAAGTGTAGGCCGCACCGTAAGCCTCCAGCGCCCACACCTCCATCTCACCGAAACGCTGTCCGCCGAACTGTGCTTTACCGCCCAGAGGCTGCTGCGTTACCAGAGAGTAAGGACCCGTGGAACGAGCGTGGATCTTATCATCTACCAGATGATGGAGCTTCAGGTAATGCATGTGTCCGATGGTGACCGGTGAATCGAAATACTCGCCCGTTCTGCCATCCCGCAGTCTCACCTTACCGTCTCTGGAGATCGGTACGCCTTTCCACAGCTTTCTGTGCTCTCTGTTCTCGGACAGATACTCCATAACCTCCGGCAAAAGCTCCGCTTTATGCTTTTTCTCAAACTCTTCCCACTCCAGATTGACATAATCGTTTGCCAGATCCAGAGTGTCCATGATATCGTCCTCTTTTGCACCGTCGAACACCGGTGTAGCCACGTTGAAGCCCAATGCCTTCGCGGCCAGGGACAGATGAATCTCCAGCACCTGCCCGATATTCATACGGGAAGGCACGCCCAGAGGATTCAACACGATATCCAGAGGACGACCGTTAGGCAGATAAGGCATATCCTCCACCGGCAGCACGCGGGAAACCACACCCTTGTTACCGTGGCGGCCTGCCATCTTATCACCCACGGAAATCTTTCTCTTCTGTGCAATATAGATACGGACTGCCTGGTTTACGCCTGGAGACAGCTCATCGCCGTTCTCTCTGGTAAACACCTTGGCATCCACTACAATACCATACTCGCCGTGAGGCACCTTCAAGGATGTGTCACGCACTTCTCTTGCCTTCTCGCCGAAGATCGCGCGAAGCAGTCTCTCCTCCGCGGTCAGCTCGGTCTCGCCCTTGGGCGTCACCTTACCTACCAGAATATCGCCGGCACGCACCTCCGCACCGATGCGGATGATACCTCTGTCATCCAGATCCTTCAGCGCATCGTCGCCCACACCGGGCACATCTCTGGTGATCTCCTCGGGTCCCAGCTTGGTATCACGGGCCTCCGCCTCGTATTCTTCCATGTGCACGGAGGTATAGACATCCTCCTGCACCAATCTCTCACTCAAAAGTACCGCATCCTCGTAGTTATAACCTTCCCAGGTCATGAAACCGATCAGCGGATTCTTACCCAGAGCCAGTTCGCCGCCCTCCGTGGAAGGACCATCGGCGATCACCTCGCCCTCCTCCACGTGCATACCTTTCTGCACAATAGGCTTCTGGTTATAGCAGTTGGACTGGTTACTGCGGGAGAATTTCATCAGATGATACTCATCCTTCTCCCCGTCGTCACAGGTCATTTTGATCAGGTCCGCCGACACATAATCAATCGTACCGGACTTTCTGGCAACTACGCAGACACCGGAGTCCACAGCCGCCTTCGGCTCCATACCGGTTCCCACCACAGGCGTCTCTGGAAAGAGAAGCGGCACGGCCTGTCTCTGCATGTTGGAACCCATCAGGGCACGGTTTGCATCATCATTCTGTAAGAACGGGATCAGCGCCGTCGCCACCGAGAATACCATCTTCGGGGACACATCCATATAATCAAACATGCCCTTCGGATATTCCTGAGTTTCTGTCTTATAACGGCCGGACACGCTGTTTCTCGTAAAGTATCCGTCCTTATCCAAAGGCGCAGAAGCCTGCGCTACATGGTAATTATCTTCCTCGTCCGCCGTCATATAGACTGTCTCGTCCGTAACACGCGGATTCTCCGGATCACTCTTGTCGATCTTGCGATAAGGCGCCTCCACAAAGCCGTACTCATTGATCCTTGCATAGGACGCAAGGGAGTTGATCAGACCGATATTCGGTCCCTCAGGCGTCTCGATGGGGCACATTCTACCGTAGTGCGTATAGTGCACATCACGCACCTCGAATCCGGCTCTGTCTCTGGACAGACCGCCGGGACCCAGTGCAGAGAGACGTCTCTTATGGGTCAGCTCACCCAGCGGGTTATTCTGATCCATGAACTGGGACAGCTGGGAAGAACCAAAGAACTCCTTCACCGCCGCCTGTACCGGCTTGATGTTGATCAGCACCTGGGGAGATATCTCCTCCGCATCGTGGGTCGTCATCCTCTCACGGACCACTCTCTCCAGACGGGAAAGACCGATCCGGTACTGATTCTGCAACAGCTCGCCCACCGCACGGATACGACGATTGCCCAGATGGTCGATATCATCGTCATTTCCGATGCCGTACTCTAAATGAATATTATAGTTGATAGAAGCCAAAATGTCTTCTTTCGTAATATGCTTCGGGATCAACTCATGCACATTTTTCCGGATCGCCTCAAAAAGCTGCCCGGGATCTGCACTGTACTCGTCCAGAATCTGCTGCAGCACCGGATAGTAAACCAGCTCCGTGATGCCCAGTTCTCTGGGATTGCAGTCCACAAAGTTCGTGATATCCACCATCATATTGGAGAGCACCTTCACATTTCTCTCCTCTGTCTGAATCCACACAGCCGGTATCGCGGCATTCTGGATCGTATCTGCCCGCTCAGCCGTCACCTTGTCGCCCGCCTTCGCCAGAATCTCACGTGTCTGGGTATCCCCTACGTCCT
>CAMWMO010000409.1 GCA_947175305.1 uncultured Lachnospiraceae bacterium | reverse complement strand
CAGGCTCTCGCCTTTTCTTTTGGCATCCTCTGTCTCCTGTAATACCAGCGTGAGCGTCTTGACGGAATAGGTGTAGAGTTCTCCCCGCAGATAGCTTTCCATAGAAGACCCTGCCATAACGCCGTCCTCCTTCGTGGTAGCCACTCTGCCTCTCTTTCGCAGGTTCGGATAATCACGGAGCATCTGCGCGTCCCACTCCAGATTGATCTGCACGATCTTCTCCACCAGCTCGCACTTATCACTCACATCAGGAAGATGGCCCTTGATCTCCTCATATTCCTCCGGATAGGTGCTCTCCATCATCCTGCCGTATTTCTCAAAAATGGGATTTCTCCCCTCCGCCACAGCTTCCCGGCAATCCTCAAGGTAGCTTAAAAGCACCTCATCCGAGTAGACCATCCACTGGCTCATGCGCATCCTGAAAAAAGTTTGCGGATCGTCCTGACAGGACGCCCTGCCGCCGGTATTATATACCTGCTGGAACAACTCCCACTCTGTCTGCGCTATATCAAAAATAAGCTGCTCACGGGCACTGATGTCCGCCATGATATCCCCTCTTTCCCCCTATATGTTCTCAATCGCCCATCTACTGCTCTGCGGCATCCTCTTCCTCCGCTCCGCCATCCTCCGGCATCATAAATTCATGCATTTCCTCCGGTGTATAATCGCAAAGCGCCTGCGTATATTCTGCGTGGGAAGTGGTCAGAGACTCTCCCTCCACCAGAATATACATTGCTCCGGCATCATAATTAGGCAGAAAAGTGTTTGCCACGGAAGCGAGTATATTACATTCCGCCTCCTCGGACATGGTCATCAAATATTCCCGGAAGGCTTTAGACAGATCCAGATATAATACTTTCATGCCGTCTTCTTCCTGCTCCTGCAGGGACAGCACCTTCGTATCCAGTGACACAATATTATGTCTCGCCAGCGCACTGACCAGCGCCTCCGGCGTTATCTCCTCGACCGAGATCGACTCCTCCTTCAGCCCGGAAGCGCCATAATAAACCACCGTCGCCGTCACCAGCTCCGACTCTTCCTCCTGCCTGCCTGATTCATCCGTATCCGCTTCTTCCGCTTGCTCCTGCCCTGTTGTCTCCTCCTCTATGTCCCCGTCCTCATCTTCCTCCTCTAACAGGTATCCCAATGATGTGACGAGCAGATCCTCCGAAGACATTTCCGGCACAACGATCTCTTCCGAAGCCGTGACCGCATCCGGCCTTTTGCCGCAGGCTGCTAACAAGAACACTGCACATATGATCAACAGCGCCGCCTTTGCTCCTTTTTTCATAATACTCCTCCCCGATAAAGGCCCTTCAAATCGGCACTATTCTATCATACAGTCTCTAAAAAGTAAATCACCTTTTTATTCCTTTACCGCGCGGCCCGACTTGAGCACCGAAAGCAACGCAAATTCCCGGTCCGCCACAAGAATGTCCGCACGTCTCCCCGGCAACAGAACACCGCACTCTGCTTCCAGACCGACCGCCCTGGCCGGATTGATCGTTGCCGCCCTGACTGCTGCCTCTTTCGGAACCCCCATCCGAATCGCCGTTCTCATACAGTCATAGAGATTCGTAGCGCTGCCCGCGATGGTGCCGTCTTTCAACACCGCGCGATTGCCTCTGACAGTGACCGGCTGCCCTCCCAGCGCATATTCACCATCCTCCATACCCGTAGCCATCATGCTGTCGCTTATCAGGATCACACGGTCGGCCCCGAACAAGCGGAATGTGCTTTTTACCACGGCCGGATGGATGTGAATACCGTCGCAGATCAGCTCCACCTCGGTCTTACCATCCTCCGCCGCCGCACCGATCACTCCCGGCTGCCTGTGGGTAAAGGGCGGCATGGCATTATAGAGATGGGTCACATGTCGCGCTCCCGCTTCAATCGCCTGTTTCGCCGTCTCATAGTCTGCGCAGGTGTGAGCGATAGAAAAGCGAAACTCCCCCAGCCCCTCTCTGATCAGATCCATCGCGCCCTCAACTTCCGGCGCAGCCACCGCCATTCGAATCATTCCCTGCGCCGCCTCCTGAAGCCTGCGCAGCATGGCAAGATCAGGCTTATGGATGTAAGCCGGATTCTGTGCACCCTTCTTCTCTACGGAAATAAAAGGTCCCTCCAGATAGATACCCCTCAAAATTTCCTTAAGCGGAATATCTCCGCACACTTTCTCCGTCTCAGCAGCCTCTGCGCAGACCGCACAGATCTGCGTGAGAACCTCCTCCGAAAGCGTCATGGTCGCAGGGCAGATCGTGGTCACCCCGTGAACCACCTCATAGGAAGCGATGGCCCGCATGGCCTGCGCCGTTCCATCGCAAAAATCATAGCCGGCACAGCCGTGAAAGTGAGTATCAACCAGTCCCGGAAGAATATACGTTCCGGCCTCTGCCTCTGTAAGCTCCTGCTCCCCGCACAGTTCTATTTTCTCAATTCTGTCTCCCTCTATGCTAACCTCTCCCGACTCAAAACACATCTTGTCGGTGTAAATCATTCCCCTGATCGAACGCATGGCATTCACTCCTCTCTACTTTAACGACAAGATGCCGCAGAAGCGGCATCTTTTACAACTTTACTCTTTTCCGTACATTTCCGAAAGCGCTGCCTCATCCCCCACCAGAATCACATCATTGTGAAGCTGTAAGACAGAGGCCGGCACCTCTGGCGTAATCGGGCCTGTAAACGCCCTCTTCACGATCTCCTTTTTGCTCTCTCCGCTGACGATGACCACGATCTTCTTCGCCTGCATAATGGATTTG
>CAMWMO010000408.1 GCA_947175305.1 uncultured Lachnospiraceae bacterium | reverse complement strand
ACGGCGGACGGCAGGAAGATAAACCTGTATGCCAATGTGGGAAGCCTGAGTGATATAGATTACGCGCTGCAAAATGACGCGGAGGGAATCGGGCTGTTTCGCAGTGAGTTTTTATATCTTGGCAGGGAAGGCTTTCCCACGGAGGAGGAACAGTTTCAGGTCTATAAACAGGCGGCGCAGATGATGGCGGGGAAACAGGTGGTCATCCGTACGCTGGATATCGGTGCAGACAAACAGGCCGATGCTTTTGCTCTGGGAAGAGAGGAGAATCCGGCTATGGGATACCGAGGTATCCGTATCTGTCTGAAACAGCCGGATATTTTCAAGACGCAGCTGCGAGCGCTTTGGCGGGCGGCGGCATTTGGCGATATCGCGATTCTATATCCCTTGATCGCTTCAGTGGAAGAGGTACAAAAGATTTATGAGATCGTCAAAGAAGTGGAAAAAGAGCTGGAGGCCGCGGGCATTTTCTATAAACGTCCTGAGCAGGGGATTATGATCGAGACCCCGGCGGCGGTCATGGTGAGTGATGAGCTGGCGCAGCTTGTGGACTTTTTCAGTATCGGAACCAATGACCTTACCCAGTATACGCTGGCGATGGACAGACAGAATGGGAAGCTGGATGAGTTTTATGATCCGCACCATAAGGCAGTTTTAAGAATGATCCGGATGACCGTGGAGAATGCTCATAAGCACGGCAAACGGGTCGGCATCTGCGGGGAGCTGGGAGCGGATCCGGAGCTGACGGGAGAATTTATCCGTATGGGAGTTGATGAGTTGTCTGTTGTGCCATCTATGATATTGCAGATCAGAAAAGCGGTCAGAGAGATGAACGCCAAGTAATATTGAAAGAAGGTATAATGCGAACGTAGGTAATTTTGTGGAAGAGGAAAGGAGATACAGGTAAATGAATCTAAATCACGTTACAGTCAACACACAGAGCAGTATTCGGATAGAGGGGTCTAAGGTTCTGTATTTTGATCCTTTTCAGATCACAGAAGCAACGAATGACGCAGATATCATTTTCATTACGCATGAACATTATGATCATTTTGAGCTGGATTCCATTGCCAAAATTAAAAAGGAAGACACTCTTTTAGTGGCGCCGGAATCCATGAAGAAGAAAGTGATCTCCGAAAGTGGGCTGGCATCTGATCAGTGTGTGTTTTATAATCCGGGTGAGGTGCATAAACAGGGAGAGCTCACGATTGAAACTATTCCGGCTTATAATAAGCTCAAACCATTCCATCCGAAGGGAAAGAAGTGGCAGGGATATGTGGTAATAATGGATGGTATCCGTTATTATGTGGCAGGCGATACCGATGTGAATGAAGATATCAGGAAGGTGCAGTGCGATGTGGCCATGATTCCCATTGGCGGCCATTACACGATGGATAAAAAGCAGGCGGCGGATTACGTGACATCCCTAAAACCGCAGGCGGTCATTCCTACGCATTACGGAAGTATCGTGGGCAATAAGACAGACGGGCAGGATTTTGAGAAGGATGTGAAGGCGAAGGATTCGGGGATTCAGGTGGAATTAAAGCTGTTTTGAGATGACTGAATTCTAGGAGAAACAGAAGGAGAAGATCAATGGCAGCTTTTTTCCCTGAGGTATTGGAGGCTTTTTTGTCGCCGGATTTCTTAGAGGGCGTGCGCAGAAAATTTCATTATGGCGATACAAAAACGGCAGCATTTCAGGCAGTGGCGCAGGAGATGCTGCCCTTAATGCGGGAGGAGGCTTTCTGGGACAGCAGGGCATTTTTGGTGGAAGGCCGCCAGCCGGGGGAGAGCGTCGATGCCGTATATGAGAGCGTCATCATGTCCCTTGGCGGTGGTCTGGATACGCTGCAGGAGCGTTACAGTGAAGAAGGAAGGCTGTCTGAAAGCTATATGCTGGAGGTGCTGGCAAGCGAACTGCTGCTTAAGGGCTATGGGGCTTATAACCGCTATGTGCAGGAGAATCGGGACAGGCATGTGGCAAGATATCATTTCCTTGGAAGTGAGGAGGCGTTTCCTTTGGAGCTGCTGCCGGAGTTGTTGCAGGAGTCGGCGGAACGGATCGTCTGCAATTCTGCTTTTTGTCTGATACCGAAAAAAAGTGTGGTGTTTGTTTCAGAGCTGACACAGGATACAAAAGTGCAGTGCGAGAGTATTTGTGTCGGCTGTCATAATCCGCACTGCCCTAACCGGGCGAAGGACGATTCTCCCAGAGGACGCATGCTGGCGAAAATGGCGGATATACCTTTGAGTTATGGATACAGCAGAATTTTTGGAAGGTTCTGAAAGGGTGCCAGTATTGACATAGCACCAAAATATGATATACTTTGAGACAATTAAATATGTAACATACAGGTGTCAAAACAGCGCGTAAGAACCAGCGCTGGTTTTGGTGAAAAGGGAAACAGGTGAAAGTCCTGTACGAACTCGTCACCGTAATTAGGGAGCAGGAGCCATTATGTCACTGGGAAACCGGGAAGGCGGCCGATGCGATGATCTTTAAGCCGGGAGACCTGCCTGCATGTTGTACAGAAACGTTTGTTTCAGACCACGAGTAACTGGTTGTACGTGTAAACTTACAGAAGGCTTCCGTTCAGGGGAGATATTCTGCAGGTTTGTTTTGTGTAGCAATCCTTTGCCGTTGTAGAGAGCAGACTTACGATGGTAGAGGATTTTTTTATGCACAAAAATGGCAAAGCTATGCCTATTTTTTCGTGCGCCCAAAAATCGTTTCTTGTAGTACATATTTAATCAAATCTATAGGC
>CAMWMO010000407.1 GCA_947175305.1 uncultured Lachnospiraceae bacterium | reverse complement strand
GTCTATTCCACTTCCCATACCAGCTCTAAAAATTCCGCTCTGTACTCATCTCTTAAATTTAATCCCCGCACCGTCTCTTTCACATGCTGCAGCGAAGCGTTCTCCGGATAAGCACTGTGGGATGCTAACAGCCCGAACTCCGCCACCGCCGATGCAAAGATAAAATCTTCCGAGGGATTGGTCTGATAGCATTCATACCCGATCGGATATTCTAATAAGCTGCTCACATTTCCGGCAGGTTTCTTATAACGAAGACTGATAGTCAGCCACTCTTTGTAGCAAGCCGACGAGTCTTTTTTATTATTGTTCTTTCTGCGGTATTCGTCCTGGTATTTCAGATCCCGAATTTCTTTTTCCGTATAGGATTCGCCTAAAGGCTCACACAGTACGATCTCATAGAGAGCCGTCACAGTATGCCCGGCGCCAATCTCTCCGCCGTCCTTCGCATCATTGTTAAAATCTTCCTTTGCCAGCGCTCTGTTCTCATATCCCAGAAGGCGATATCCTTCCACTACATCAGGATTGAATTCCACCTGGAACTTCACATCCTTGCAGACGGTAAGGAGTGTCGCCGTCATCTCCTCCCCGAGCGCCTTATTGGCCTCCCGCAGGCAGTCTATGTAGGCGTAGTTGCCGTTTCCTTTATCCGCCAGCGTCTCCATCTTATTGTCCTTGATATTCCCTGTTCCAAAACCAAGCACCGACAGAAAGATTCCGGATTCCTTCTTCTCCGTGATAAGCTCTTCTAATTCCTCCTCAGTGGTCATGCCGATATTTAGATCACCGTCCGTCGCCAGAATGATGCGGTTGTTGCCGCCTTTGATAAAATTCTCCTGCGCCAGCGCATAGGCAGTTTCAATTCCTCTGCTGCCGTAGGTGCCGCCGCCTGCTTCCAATCCGGCCAATGCTTTTTTGATCTTTTTCTTCTCACTGCCATGAGCCCCCTGCAGCACTATCTTATCCTCAGATGCGTATGTTACGATAGAAACTCTGTCCTTCTCCGAAAGATTGTCTGTCAGCTGTGCAAAAGATTCCTGCAAAAGCGGCAGCTTATCAGAATCAGCCATAGAACCTGATACGTCCAGCAAAAATACCAGATTCGATGCCGGCGCATGGCTGTAATCAATATCCTCAGTCTTTAATCCGATCATCAGAAGCTCCGCTTCCTCATTCCAGGGACAACGACCGATCTGTGTCGTTACCCCAAACGGCTCCATGCCCTTCGGATCGTCATAGTCATATGAGAAATAATTGAGCATCTCCTCAATTCTGACTGCGCCCTCAGGCAGACTGTCCAGATCATATCCCTCGCGAATCAACCGCCGCAGATTACTATAGGAGGCCGTATCCACATCCGCTGAAAAAGTAGAAAGCGGCTGCGCCATCACAGACGAAAAACCCTTCTCCTCCCACTTACTGTACTCCTCATTTCCGTCATAATACCCGATCTGGTCATCAAAATCATAACAGGATCCCAGATAGTCTTCCTCTTTATTGGCATATAAATCTGTCGGGGACATCCGCTTACTCTCCTCTATGATTCCGCCGCTTTGAGAATATTTTTTCTGCGGGCTATTCTCCACATATGGCGCCATATCCTCCGCCATCATGTCGGCTTCACTGTCCATATCTGCCGCACTTTCTGCGCCGGTCGGTGCCTCCGCGGCCGCCCCACTTTCTGACACATCTGTCATTCCCGAAGTATAGCCCTCATACTCCGGCATTGTCTCCGCCGGTTCCTCCCAGACATATTCCTCTTTGGCAGGCGCACTATCCGTCCCACCGCATCCCGTTAAAAACAGGATCCCTGCCATACCTAATACTGTCGTTTTCTTTCCCCACTTTTTCATCCTTTTTCCTCCATTTCCAAGTAATCTTCCCGGATATTCCTCCCTGAGAGATGCTTTGTTTCTCCGCTGTTTTTATCTCTCTACTCTTAATACCCTTCTTGGAAGAAAAAGGTTGCAAAAAATTATTTTTCTTTCAAATATTTTTTATATGCCGCTTCTAAAAATTCTTCCACATCCTCCATCTCTCCGCGGAACATATATCCTGCCCCATTCTCTGTCTCCACATACGCCACCCAGCCGGCTTTCTCTTTTCTGACGATAAAGGTTTCTTCCTCATAGACATAAGTTTTCGTATCAGGGAGATCACAGAACGCAGGCTTTTTCTTAACCTTCTCCATAATGATACCGTCCTCGTCTGCTGCCATGTCTGCAAGAAGATCCTCTTCCATAGCTGTTTCCTGGTTCTGTTTTGCTTCCTCCTTCGCCGCATTAAACTCCTCTGCACCGGAGGTATCATCCGCCGCACTCATAGCCTTCTGTACCTCATTGACAGCTGGCGCTCTATCCTCTGAAGGAGCTTCCGCGGCCGCACTCTCGGTCTCTACAGCAGCCGCCTCCATATCTGCAGCTTCTTCATCCGCCATCTCAACCGTTGCCTCTGCCACACCTTCTGCAAATCCTGCATCAAATTCTGCAGATTCCTCATAGACCGCTCCGCTCTCAGCCGATCCACTATAGGCTGTGTCCGCCGCAGGTGCCATATTTTCAGACTTCAGCCCCCTCATGGTCAGGGATACGGACAATAGAATCAGAAGTGCGGCCGCCGCTGTCAACGGATATGTCCACTTACGAAGCGAAGAGGTTTTTCCATACTTCGCATAATCCGTATAAGTTACTCTCGGCTCAGTTATTTCCGGCTGACGTATTCCCGGCTGTGCCGTACGCTCTCTCAAAATCCGCTCTTCTTCCGCGCGCACCG
>CAMWMO010000406.1 GCA_947175305.1 uncultured Lachnospiraceae bacterium | reverse complement strand
GCCAGCTTTCCGTTATAGCTCTCTATGCCGGCCTCACAGTAGATCAGCGCCGCCAGAAGTCTGGTATCGTCGCCGCCCACTACCACCGCGCCTCTGTTGGCAGTCAGCTTCGCCTGACGTTCTTCTTCTTCTCTCTTTTTAATCGCTATGAGTGTCTCTCCCTCGTCAATATGAAAGTCAATATCCACAAATTCCGAAGAGACATAACCTGTCTCACCTTCATAGTCAACGCTGATCCAGTCATCGTCCAGCACCTCTATGATCTCCAGCTCCTCGTCTCTGGGAATGAAGCCCACAGCATCCGCCTCCCCGTCAGGCTCATGCCTCACGCAGAGGGTATCCGTCTCGATCTGGACAATGAGGTTTCCCACTTCATTTGCAAGGATCTCCGCATCCTCACCAAAGAGCAGATAATCATCGCTGGCCCAGCCAACGAGATCGCCGCTCCTTATTCTTGTCCACCCGTCTTTTCTTTCCAATATCCTGCCGCCGCAGTCTTTGTAGAGCAAGCCCACCTTGTCGGATTCCTCATCAGCCTCCGCACGCACGTTCATTGCCACCTGCACATTGGCCATGACCAAATCCGTCTCTCTCTCGACGCCATTAGCCTCTGACATCTCTGTCAGTTCTTGAAGCGCCTTCTCATCCGCCGACTTTCCTGTAGGATCTACAATCTGGGATACCCCCACGTTCATGGAATCCAGAATATCCTTTCTGTTGGTAGCCTGCGTTTCCAGAGACACACTGCATAAACTTATTCCAAGGATCAAAACGGCGAGCAGAAGTCTATAGCTTCTCCTCATAAATACCCCTCCATCATACCATACCTATACTATATTCCAAAACAGTTACGATTGTTACAAAAATGTTACAATCCGGTTAAGTATGGACTATTTTAGCAAAACACCTATTCTTTGTCAAGTTTATACAATTTGGTCCGAATTTATTTCAATATTTTGTTACTATTTTTCTACAAGATACAAGATATTCCAACACAGTTCAGCCAGACATGTATCTGTCTGGCCAAATCATGCTCGCATGAATTTTGCAGACAGATGCATGTCTGAGGGAGCGCCCGCATATGAGCAAAGTTAGCCGCAAAGCGGCGAGAAAGCATCGCAGATGCGACTTTGCGAATGGCGCATGCTGAACTTCTCACAACCTCCGGGATTTCTCCACCGTGGCAAGCAGAGCGTCCATCACCGTGCCTCGAAAACCATTCTCCTCCAACACTCTCACGCCCTCTATGGTGGTTCCGCCCGGAGAACAGACCATATCCTTCAGTTCGCCAGGATGTCTGCCTGTCTCCAATGCAAGCTTCGCACTGCCATATACTGCCTGCGCCGCAAACTCGTAGGCCTGGGTTCTCGGCATACCCGCCGCCACGGCGGCATCGGCCATCGCCTCAAGAAACATAAACACATAAGCCGGAGAAGAACCGCTCACAGCGCCCACCGCATCCATCAACCGTTCCTCCACCAGACTTGCCCTGCCGAAGCTCTCCATCAGGCGGAGGCTGTACTGAATCTCCTCCTGTTCCACCGCGTCATTTGCACAGACGCCGGTACAGCCAGCTCCCACGAGCGCAGGGGTGTTCGGCATACAGCGCACCAGCTTCACATGCCTGCCGAAAGCCTCCTCCAGCCAGGAGAGTGTTTTGCCTGCCGCTATGCTGATGATCAGAGTGTCTTGTTTTACCGCATCCCGGATCTGAGCGATCACACCCTCCAGAAACTGCGGCTTCACTGCCAGCACAAGCACCTGTGCCTCTGCCGCCACCTCCTCATTGGAGGATCTCACCTCTATGCCGAATTCCTTCTGTACCGTCTCCAGAGTCTCTTTTGTCTTAGCGCTGCCCAGAATGTCCTCCCCGGGCACGATCCCTTCCTGCAGCATACCGCCGATGATCGCCCGTGCCATATTCCCCAGTCCGATAAATCCAATTTTCATTTTTACTCCGTTCCTTTCTCCCTTTTTCTCCGAAATCCCTTTTTTCGGGCAATAATATCACCCGTTATTACTTTGTTAAATCCAGATTTAATCTCGCTCTCTCTGCCTGTGGGCTTCATATAATAAGATAGAAGAGGCCACTGCCGCATTCAACGATTCTACCTGCCCCTCCATAGGAATCCGGATCAGAGCGTCCGCACAGGCCGCCGTCTCCTCCCGCAGACCCTTTGCCTCATTTCCTATCAGGAACGCCGTACCCTTCCGGTAATCCTGCCCGGTATCATAATCGCTGCCATTTAGATGGGCGGCATACACACTCACACCTTGTTCCCGGAGCTTCTTTATAATAGAAGAAAGAGCTTCTGCGTAGAGAAAAGGCACCCGATAGATAGAGCCCATGGTGGAGCGAATGGTCTTGGGATTATAGATCTCCGCCGTATGACTGCTCATGATAACGCCATCGGCGCCTGCTGCCTCCGCCGTCCGAAAAATGGTTCCCAAATTCCCCGGATCCTGAATATCTTCCAGTATAATAAATAACAGCTGCTTCTTTTCTCTTTCCGACAGCATATCCTCGATGCTGTAGGAAAACTGCCGCACCAGGCACAGGATTCCCTGCGGGGTGACCGTGTCCGACATTTTCCCGAACACCTCGTCCGATACGATCTCACAGGGAAGCCCGGAGAGCTTCTCTTCAAACCGTGCATAGACCTCTTTCTCGACACTCTCTGCCAGATACACCTGACTGATCAGCTCCACCGGCGCCTCGCCGAACATCTTTATACCCTCCACCACAAAGAGCCCACGCCTGTCCCGCTCCTTCTTTCTGGCAAC
>CAMWMO010000405.1 GCA_947175305.1 uncultured Lachnospiraceae bacterium | reverse complement strand
CACTCTGGCGATCCGGTTGACCAGCATACAGGAGATAAATAAAAGCGGTATGTTCTCCTCGGGTATATCCAGCTCTCTCGCTGCCTGCTGCACCGGCTTTGTGCGGATCAGCTCCAAAACTTCCTCCACATCAGGCATCTCCGCGCTGTTTTCCTCCCGGCCCGCCGCTTTTTTCTCCACGACGGCGGAGAGATAGTCGTCCACTACAATGATATTCTCTATATTGCGGTCTTTTAAGTACAGTTTTTTGAACACTGCGATCTGAGAGCTGACCATCTCGTCCAGAATCACCTCATACTGCCTGGGACTGATGTTCAGCCGTCCCAGCTGATCCTGCAGACGCAGTACGCCCAGCCGCATATTCTGGGTAGTGACCAGCGTATCCTTGTCAAAAAGCGAGATCTGAATGCTGCCACCCCCGATATCCACGATGGCTGTGCCCTTCTCCACGATCTTACTAAACTTTCCTTTGGAGGCAATGGCCTTATAATTCAGAAAACGCTGCTCGGAGTTACTCAGCACATCGATACGGATCCCGGTGCGCTGAGTGATCTGATCCAGCACGATGCCTGTATTCTCCGTCTCACGGAACGCACTGGTGCCGTAGGCCGTGTAATCATCTACCCGATAGCTCTTCATGACATCCAGATAATCCCGCAGTATCCTGCAGAGTTCATCTACCCGGTCGTAGCTGATCTTTCCCATAGCAAAGGTGTCCGTCCCCAGATCGATCCGATGCCTGATGTAATCGACTTCCCGCAGTCCTTCCTTGGATATCTCAAATATTTTCATGGCAAGCTCATAGGAGCCCACATCTATCGCTGCAAATGTCTTCACACTAACCTCCGTAACTTCTTACGCGTTTTTACTCTGCCCGAGCAAAAAGTCAATGAACTGCTGCGCCGTCCTGCCGGAAAGGCCGCCATGGGAAAGTTCCCACTTGTTGGCCAGCAGGAAAAGATCCTCCTCCGGCACATGCAGTCCGTTTCTTTCCGCCAGCGCCTTTACGATCTGCTGGAACTGCTTCTTATCCGGAGCTCCGAAAAAGATGGTCACACCGAAACGGTAGACTAAAGAAAGCTTCTCCTGCACCGTATCCCCCGCGTGCATATCCTCATCCCGCCTGTCCGCCTTGTCGCTGTAGTTTTCCCGGATCAGATGCCGTCTGTTAGAGGTAGCGTAGATCAGCACATTTGCAGGCTTCTTCTCCAGCCCGCCCTCAATGAGCGCCTTCAAATACTTATATTCTACCTCAAAATCCTCGAAGCTTAAGTCATCCATATAAATGATAAACTTATAATTCCTGTTCTTGATCTGGGCGATCACCTCGTTCAGATCCTGGAATTGATGCTTATATAATTCGATAATACGCAGACCCTTCTCGTAATATTCGTTGGCGATCGCCTTGACGCAGGAAGATTTTCCGGTTCCCGCATCTCCGAACAGAAGACAGTTATTCGCCCGGCGTCCCTCCACGAAAGCCTCCGTATTCTCTTTCAGCTTCTGTTTCGGGATCTCATAGCCCACCAGATCCTCCAGATACACATGGGCAATATTGCGGATGGGAACGATCCCAACGCCATCCGCCCCGTGCTCCACGCGAAAAGCCTTGTGCAGTCCCAGATCTCCCACACCGTACTCTCTGTAAAACTGCGTGAGCGTAGCCTTCATGGCCATAGCGTTCTCATTCTGTACAAAGTGCTGTGCCAGCGTACAGATCCGATCCCTAATACGCCTGTTATAGACCTTACTGTCCGCAGAAGACCCCTCATATGCCAAAACCACGGCAAACTCCGGCGCCTTCAAGACCTCCATCATCTCCGTAAAGTCATAATCAAACAGCTCTTTAAATATAGCGATATCGTGCAGTACCAGCTCATTGATGCTGCCCTCCACCTCTCCTCTCATCTCACAGGCACAGCTGTAGCTGTTCTCATTGTTCACCAGAAGATTGGTCAGATAACAGTGCCAGAGATTTCCGTAAAAGCCGTGTTCCGCCGCCTGCTCGGAAAGCCGGTGCATACACTTGTAAAAAAGCGGCCTCGCCCTGCCGTCTCCGGAGCGGTAATGCTCCATCAGCCAGACCACATCCCGAAGGATATCTCCATCCGCAAATTCCTTATATATGATCAGTTCTTCTTCTCTCATCACGTGATCCCTCTCTGTCAGTAATTCCCCAGTATTTTCATATTGCGCGCCTCATCCCGCAGACCACGGAGCGCATTTTTCACCGCACCGTCCGCAAAATTGCCCTCAAAGTCGATAAAGAAACGGTATTCCCAGTTCCGCTCCTCGATGGGACGGCTCTCGATCTTTGTCATATTCAGATTGTTGTAAATAAAATGTGACAGGATATGATAGAGGGAGCCGCTCTCGTGAGGCACCTCCAGACAGATGCTGATCTTCGACGCATCCTTCCTGAATATCTTCTGATTCGTGACAATGATGAAACGGGTGGAATTGGTCTCCGACTGGTTGACGCCCCGCTTCAGGATATCCAGCCCATAAATCTTCGCTGCCTGCTCGCTGGCGATGGCCGCCTGAGTCTTATCTTCCTCCTCACTCACTTTCCTCGCCGCAAAAGCGTTATTGGGCAGGCTCACCTGCCGCCAGTCCTCATGGGTACTGAGATATCTGGCGCTCTGCATCAGGGACTGCGGATGCGAATATACTGTCCTGATCTGAGAAATATCCGTACCCGGCAGCCCCATCAGGCAGTGCTCTATCTTTATGATCTGCTCTCCCACGATATAGTTTTCAAACTCCACCAAAAGATCATAGATCT
>CAMWMO010000404.1 GCA_947175305.1 uncultured Lachnospiraceae bacterium | reverse complement strand
TCCATATTCATCTGTCGGAGAGCGAGAGCGAGATCGGTCAGATTCAGGAGAAGTACGGCTGTACGCCCATTGCGCTGGCGGAGCGGAGTGGTATTTTCGATGTGCCCACGATCGCGGCCCACTGTGTTCAGGTGACAGATGACGATATTGATATATTAAAACGGAAAAATGTCAGCGTTGTGACGAATCCTGCCAGCAATATGAAGCTTGGAAACGGGTTTGCACCCATTGCAAAGATGTTGGAAAAGGGTGTCAATGTCTGCCTTGGCACGGATGGCGCAGCCAGCAATAACTGCCTGAATATGTTCCATGAGCTGAGCCTGCTGACCCTGATCCACAAGGGCACCGGCAAGACACCGCAGTGTGTCAGTGCGAAGGAGGGATTTCGGATCGCGACCATCAACGGGGCGAAGGCGCTGGGGCTGGAGAAGGAGATCGGCTCCATCGAGGTAGGGAAAAAAGCGGATCTGGCGATTCTGGATCTGAACACGCCGTCCCTTACGCCCAGAAACAATCTGCTTGCGGGACTGTCCTATTCCGCTAACGGTTCCGAAGTGGATACGGTCATCATTAACGGGCAGGTCACGATGGAGAACCGTCAGATCCTGACGATGGATGAGAAGATGGTTTATAAAAAAGTGCAGGAGACCATTGAGCGGATAGGGATCTGATTTTTTAATGGCATTCCGTAGAGAAGTTTGTTATAATATACGCAGGTAGGTTTTGATAAGAATTTGTATTGGAAAGGGGATAGGGATATGCTGGCAACACTGATACCGTATTTTGATAAGGATATGAAAGTTTCAGCTTATGCTCTGGTTTCGCAGAGAGAGAACAGTCTTTTGAATCCGCCGATTTTTGGCACAAGCAGCCCGAATGGACTCGCGGAGATCGGGGGTGTGGAGATCGTACATAATATTGGAATCGATACCCTGTCGCCCGGGACGGACGTTTTGATTCCGGTGACCCATATTGCGGTGTTTTCCGACCTGGAGTCGAAGTGCGAGGAGTTTCGCGGCAGATTGGTGCTGGTATTTGACGATCAAGTGGAAAACAACGATGCCTACAGAAACCGTTTTACCCAGCTAAAAGAGGAAGGCTATAAACTGGCTATTTCGAAACTTCCGGTGAGCCGTTATGAAGAGTGTAAAGAACTATTAATGCTGATGGATTATGTGATTCTGGATCAGAAAGAGGTGGATCTTACCAAGGTCAAGATCTATTTTAGGAGACAGTATCCGCAGATCAAGATCTGCGTGGGGAATATTGACAATCAGGATATCTTTGACAGCTTAAAAGATGATGATAATTTCCATCGGTTCGAGGGCAAGTTCTACCGCATTCCGATCACAAAGGGTGAGACGGAAGTATCCCCGTTAAAGATCAATTATCTGGAGCTGATGAATATCGTCAATGCTCCGGATTTTGAGCTGACGGAGGCGGCGGACGTGATCGGTCGTGACACTGCGTTGGTGGTGGAACTTCTTAAGATGGTAAATCACATTGCAGTCAATTCTCAGGTGACGTCCATTCGCCATGCAGCGGCAATCCTGGGACAGCGTGAACTGAAAAAGTGGATCAATACCGTGATCACAAAGGAGCTGTGTGCGGACAGGCCCAACGAGGTTTCCAGAACCTCTATGCTGCGCGCGAAGTTTATGGAGTGTCTGGCGCCGGTGTTTGGATTGGGCATGAAGTCTTCAGAGGTTTTCCTGATGGGGCTGTTTTCCATCTTAAATATCATTTTGAATATGCCCATGGAAGAAGCGCTTAAGATGGTCACGGTCTCTAAAGAAATTGAGGATGCGTTGGTGCGCGGCACGGGAGAGCTGGCGAATATCTATTCCTTTGTTGTAAGCTATGAGGCGGCGGACTGGCAGGAGATCAGCAGGCAGCTCATCGTGCTGAATGTGGACACGGACGTAATCTATCAGGCATATACCGAGACGGTTTGCTGGTATAAAGAAATGTTTTTTGAGACAGAGTAAAAAGATTAAGGAGGAAGTAGTCAATGAGCAGCGAAATCAGAGATATCAATCTTGCCGAATCCGGTGAGAGAAAGATAGAGTGGGTCAAGAGAAATTGTGATCTGTTGCGCACTCTGGAGAAAGAGTTTTCGGAGTCGAAGCCTTTTGCAGGAAAGAAGGTAACGCTTTCCGTACATCTGGAAGCGAAGACCGCATATTTGTGTCTGGTACTGGCGGCGGGCGGCGCCGAGATGTATGTGACCGGTTCCAATCCTTTATCTACGCAGGATGACGTGGCGGCAGCGCTCGTAAAGGCAGGGCTTGAGGTGCACGCTTGGTACGATGCGACGCAGGAAGAATATGAGAGTCATATCCGTGCGGTATTGGAGCCGGGTCCGAATATCATCATTGATGACGGCGGCGATCTGGTTACCATGGTGCATACGCAGATGCCTCACCTGATCCCGAACATTATCGGCGGTTGTGAGGAGACTACCACAGGCATCATCCGTCTGGAGGCGATGAACAGGGTGGGAGAACTGAAATTCCCTATGGTTCGCGTCAACAATGCGGCATGTAAACATTTCTTTGACAATAGATACGGTACAGGTCAGTCCGTTTGGGACGGCATCAACAGAACGACCAATCTGATCGTGGCAGGCAAGATCGTGGTGGTTGCAGGTTATGGCTGGTGCGGTAAAGGCACGGCAATGCGTGCTAAGGGATTGGGTGCCCGCGTGATCGTCACAGAGATTGATCCGATCAAGGCAATCGAGGCAGTGATGGACGGCTTTGACGTGATGCCCATGAAGGAAGCGGCTAAGCTGGGT
>CAMWMO010000403.1 GCA_947175305.1 uncultured Lachnospiraceae bacterium | reverse complement strand
AATATATACAGTTTAGAGTTTATGACTCTAAATGTCAATGATTTTTTCCCGCTTCGCTTATACTGAATATTACTTGGAGGATTATGGTAATGAGATATAATGAGCGAATACGAGAAATCCGCGAGGATCATTCCATAACACAGCAAAAAATTGCAGATCTGCTCCATATAGGACAACGAACTTATGCGGACTATGAGAGCGGTAAGACCAGAATACCGGTTGACAGCCTTTTGATTTTGGCCAAATTTTACGATGTTTCCATGGATTACATTACAGGAGCAAGCAATCTTAGAACAAAGTATCCCGTAAAATAGGCAGTGACTTTCCTAATCCCATTTGATGAAAGTCACTGCCTTTTATTAATGTAATATCCCTTATTCTTTTTTTGCACTCTCCGCTATGTAACTATCCAGCCTTCCGATTGCGATTCCCAGATCCCTGTGTAACGATGCCAGATAATAACCGATCCCATTGACGATCAAATCGCTTTTCTCACACTCTTCTTCCTGCTCATACGCTTTTCCCAACATTCTCATAATGTTATGCAGAGACTTCTGGTTATACTCCACTTCTAACAGTTCTCTCATAATTGAATACAGTTCTTGCATTTTGCTTTCCTCCATTATTAAATATTTTTAATTTGTCTGCTTTTATGATAAAATGCTCTTAAACATAATCTCATAAGGATATCTTAAAATTATGAACAACAAAGTATTACGAGTTTTAGAATATCATAAGATCATCGATCAGCTGACACAGAAGGCGACCTCTGAACCGGGCCGAAAACTGGCGGCAGCGCTGCTTCCCATGATGGACTTAGACGAAATTCGTGCGGCACAGGCACAGACGGCGGATGCTCTGGGGCGTCTTTTTGCCAAAGGCTCTACTTCCTTCGGCAGCAACAGAGATCTGGGCATGAGCCTGAAATCTCTGGAGATCGGCAGCGTTTTATCCATAGCGGAACTTCTGCGCATTGCTTCTTTTCTCGACAATGTAAACCGGGTCAAAGCCTATGGCCGCCGAGATCGTGACGATGTCCCCGGCGATTCGCTGGATACTTATTTTGACAGTCTGGAACCGCTCACGCAGCTCGCCAATGAGATCAACCGCTGTATTCTCTCCGAGGAGGAGATTGCCGATGACGCAAGCGCTGCCTTAAAGCATATCCGGCGCAGTATGGCGATCACCAACGACAGAATTCATTCTCAGCTAAACTCCATGATCAACGGCTCTCTGCGCACCTATCTGCAGGACGCCGTAGTGACCATGCGCGATAACCGCTACTGTATTCCGGTAAAATCCGAGTACAAGGGACAGGTTCCCGGCATGATACATGACCAGTCCTCCACCGGTTCCACCTTTTTTATCGAGCCGGCGGCAGTGGTAAATCTGAATAATGAGTTAAAGGAATTATCCATTAAAGAACAGGAAGAGATCGAGGCGATCCTGGCGTCTCTGAGCGCCCTGACGGCATCTCACACAGAAGCGCTTTCGACAAACCAACATGCCATGACCATGCTGGATTTCATTTTTGCCAAGGCATCTCTGGCTATGGAGCAGAACGCCACCATGCCGGTCTTTAACACGGAGCATCAGATCCATATCCGAAAGGGCCGTCATCCTCTCATAGACAAACAGAAAGTGGTGCCCGTAGATATTTCTCTTGGCATTGATTTTGACCTGCTCATCATCACCGGTCCCAATACGGGCGGTAAGACAGTGGCGTTAAAGACCGTAGGATTGTTGACTCTGATGGGACAGGCCGGTCTGCATATCCCGGCGCTGGATCGTTCGGAGCTTTCCATTTTCCGAGAAGTCTATGCAGATATCGGCGACGAACAGAGTATTGAGCAGAGTCTTTCCACTTTCTCCTCCCACATGACCAGCATCGTGTCTATTCTGAAGGAAGCAGATATGGATTCCCTCTGTCTCTTTGACGAGTTGGGTGCGGGAACAGATCCTACGGAGGGCGCTGCATTGGCGATTTCTGTTCTGGATCATCTGCACGGCAGGGGCATTCGGACAATGGCCACCACGCATTATAGTGAACTAAAGGTCTACGCCCTCTCGACCCCCTTTGTGGAGAACGCCTGCTGTGAATTTAATGTGGAGACGCTCCGGCCCACTTACCGTCTCCTGATCGGCATTCCCGGCAAGAGCAACGCTTTCGCGATCTCATCCCGTCTGGGTCTGCCGGATTACATCATAGAGGATGCAAAACGCCATATCACGCAGGATAAGGAAAGCTTTGAAGATCTGTTGGCTAATCTGGAAAACAGCCGCCTGACCATTGAAAAGGAACAGGCGCAGATTGAAGCTTATAAGCGGGAGATCGAGGAGCTTAAAAAGCGTCTGGAATCCAAACAGGAAAAGATCGACCAGTCCCGTGACCGCATTATCAGAGAGGCCAATGAAGAAGCCCGCGAGATCCTGCAAAATGCCAAAGATCTGGCTGACGAGACCATCCGCACCTTCCAGAAGGCCGGTTCCTCCTCCATCAAGGATCTGGAAAAGTCCCGCCGAAAGGTGCACGATAAGATCTCGGAAAAGAATGAGAAGCTGGCGCTCAAAAATGATAAGCCCACACATAAAACGCTGAAACCAAACCAGATTCAGCTTGGCGACAGCGTCAAGATCGTCTCCATGGGACTAAAAGGCACTGTCGGCTCCCTGCCCGATAAAAACGGAAAGCTTTTCGTGCAGTGCGGCATCATCCGCTCTCAGGTGGCTCTGACGGATCTGGTCCTCATTGAAGAAGAGACTATAAATGTGGGTAAAATGCAGCGCAGTTCTTCTGGAA
>CAMWMO010000402.1 GCA_947175305.1 uncultured Lachnospiraceae bacterium | reverse complement strand
GCTGTTAGCATCCCACAGTGCTTATCCGGAGAACGCTTCGCTGCAGCATGTGAAGGAGACAGTGCGGGGATTAGACTTAAGGGATGAATACAAGGCAGAATTTTTAGAACTGGTGCGGGAAGTGGAGTAAATAGTAAAATGTTGGGTCAGGCATAGTGTCTGACCCAGCTTTTTGTGATGTGCGATAGCATAAAACCTCGAGGGAGAATGCGAAGCATTCTCTAGGTTAAGTGCGCTAGCACTTAACCGGTTATTTTACTTCGATCCGTGCCACTTCTTCCTTAGCGGCCAGCTCTTTTTTCGGGAATTTTACTTCCAGAATGCCGTTGTTGTAGGAGGCATCGATATCACCGGGTTCTACGTCATTGACGCGGAAACTCCTGGAGTAGGAGCTGTAATACCGCTCTCTGCGAATGTATTTGTTCGTATCTTCTTCATTTTTCTCCTCTTTGTGAGAGGCGGAGATCGTCAGCAGATTGTCCTTCAAGTCGATGTTGATGTCGGATTTATCAAATCCGGGCAGCTCCGCCTGTAAGAGATAATTATCTCCCTGATCGATCACATCAGTCTTAAAAGCATCAAAGGTTGCCAACTCATTGCTGCCCCAGAAGTTCTTGAAAGCATCGTCAAACATTCTGTCGAAGGAATCCTCAAAGAATGCGGGTTTGTAGCTGCGGTTGTTGAATAATGCAGGTCTTAACATAGTAATCACTCCTTTTTTATAGTATAATACAATCAAAAATCCTGCTGACAGGATATATTGTATTCACTCAGTATCTTTATAGATACGTTATATTTTCAGTATGACCGAATCGACCGATTCGATACATTGTGAAAATCAGTTCTCAACGACACTGTGTTGTAACTGTTCATGTATATGTTATACATCATATAGAACAAACAATCAATTATGGAATTATAAAGTATTTCTTAACAAACCATAAAATGCAATGGTAGAATTTATGACGCTTTAGAATGGAGGAAAGGATGAGAGAGCAGATGGAGTTTGGGATGCCAACCCTGATTGAAAACAGAGATTTGGAGGAGGCGGTGCTGCTTTGTAAAGAACTGGGACTGCAGTTTGTAGAATTAAATATGAATTTTCCCATGTATCAGATACCGCAGGTAGAAGAGACTGCTTATCTGAAAGAGCTGGCAGCAAAAAATAATATCTATTTTACGATTCACTTGGATGAAAATCTCAACGTGTGCGATTTCAATCCTCTTGTGGCGGACGCATATCTGCAGACAGTGGAGAGAGCGTTAAAGGCAGCGCATGAGATGGGAGCGCCCCTCTTAAATATGCATATGAATCATGGCATTAATGTTACACTGCCGGATCGAAAAGTGCGGCTATTTGGTGAATACCGGGAAGTATACCTGACGGCGATACGCAGATTCCGTAAGATGTGCGAGGATGTTGCGGGAGATTTTGGTGTGAAAGTCTGCGTTGAAAATACCGATGGTTTTTTGGATTTTGAGAAAGAGGCGATCGATGAGCTTTTGCAGAGCAATATGTTTGCCCTGACATGGGATATCGGACATTCTCATACATGTGATAATGTGGATGAAGCTTTTCTAATGCAGCATAAGGATAGGTTGTATCATTTTCATATCCATGATGGGTTGGGAAACAAGAATCACCAGACATTGGGGACGGGTGAGATTGATTTGGCGCAGCGGATCGGTATTGCCGGAGAGTGCGGCTGCCGGTGTGTTGTGGAGACGAAGACGGTCGATGCACTGCGAAAGTCGGTGACGTGGCTTAAGAAAAGCGGATATATGAAATAGGAATGCGAAAGTTGGGTGATGTAAATGAACGGAACGGGAAAAACCGATCTTTTATTAGAAAAATTAAAAGAAGATTCTGCTGAATACAAGGAATTGGAGACAACCGGGTACAGCCCGGAGGAAAAGAAAAATACGATTCGATCCCTTATGAATATCCGTATGCCGGGAGAATTGTCCAAAGCTTTGGTGAATCTGCAGGATGAGTATCTGCAGGAAGAACTGCAGGCGAAGGGTGTTGTAACGTTATCGGATATTCCTACAATAGAAGAGAAATATAACGCAAGGGTTCCCTTTGCGGAAAAGATATCGCTCTGGCAGGGAGATATTACCCGACTGAGGATCGGCGCTATTGTAAATGCCGCAAATTCTCAGATGCTGGGCTGTTTTGTTCCCTGTCACAGATGTATTGACAATGCCATCCACAGTGCGGCGGGCATGCAGCTTAGGGAAGAATGTGACCGCATCATGCAGAATAGACGTATGCAATATGGCAGACGCTACGGAGAGCCGACAGGCACCGCCACTTTGACTTCGGGGTATAATCTGCCCTGCGATCATGTGATTCACACTGTGGGGCCGATCGTCTATGGTGAATTAAATGAGATGCTCTGTCAGGATTTGCAAAATTGCTATGAGAACGTTCTGAAATGCTGTTTAGAGCATGATATCAGATCCGTCGCATTCTGCTGCATTTCAACGGGGGAATTTCATTTTCCCAATGATAAGGCGGCACAGATCGCGTGGGAGACGGTAAAGGGTTTTCTGGAAAAGTATGGAGACCGCATGGAGCGGGTCGTTTTCAATGTATTTAAGGACAGCGATCTGAGAATTTATGAAAAGATTTTAATCTCATATAATTCAGTTGTTTAAATTCCCTTCATCATACGGGTGGACATGAGGCAGGATTCTCCATTGACAAAATAGATGATCCGGTTCTTTGTATCCACCTCTTTGATATTGTTCCTGTTCGCTATAAAGGAACGGTGGCAGCGCACGAAGCTGTCATCCAG
>CAMWMO010000401.1 GCA_947175305.1 uncultured Lachnospiraceae bacterium | reverse complement strand
GAATTGAGCCGCTCCTCAATGATATAGCGAAACTGCTCCGTCTCCTGATAATCGCCCGGCTTTGTCAGGTCCTGCCCGGCAAGCGGCAGATAAGTGCACACAGCCAACGTCAAATTGGTCAGAAACAGGGTTATACCAGCCGCAAACGCCACAAAACTAAATAGTATCTTACATTTTTTCCATTTTGTATCCAATGCCCCACACCACCTTTATATATTCCGGCTCTTTCGGATTGAGTTCTATCTTCTCCCGGATATGACGAATGTGCACCATTACAGTGTTCTCCGGTGCAAAGGAAGGCTCCTCCCAGACTCTTTCGTAAATCTCCTCAGCCGGAAAGATACGGCCTCTGTTTTTCATGAGAAGCTCCATGATCTTCGTCTCCGTAGCGGTAAGCCTGACAGGCTCACCATCCGCATAGAGAGTGCGCTCCTGCAGGCGGTAGCAGAGTCTTCCGTTTACGATCTCATCCTCCTCATGCCGGGTATTTATGCCTCCCAGCATAGTGTACCTGCGCAGCTGGCTTTTCACCCGGGCCGCCAGCTCCTGCGGGTTAAAGGGCTTCGCCACGTAGTCGTCCGCCCCCATGGAGAGTCCTAAAATCTTGTCCGTATCCTCTGTCTTCGCGCTCAGAACAATGATGGGAAGATTTTTGCGCTCTCTGATCTTCATCATGGCTGAGAGACCATCCAGCTTCGGCATCATCACATCCATGATAATAAGCTGCACCTCCTGCTCCCCCAGGACCCGCAGCGCCTCCATGCCGTCGTAGGCCTTCAGCACCCGATACCCTTCCTTCTCCAAAAGAAGAGCGATCGCCCGCACAATTTCCCTGTCATCGTCCACTACCAGCACACATTCGTTCATCCTGAAATCTTACTCCCTTCTCCGTAAGCCTGAAACCATCATAAAAATAAGTCCTTATAAAAAAGTCGTGGGATTTCTTACAAAAATCTTAAGATGCGCGCATAAGCAGAGTCAGAAGGCAGCAGGGACAAGATGCATGCTTGCATGCAAGATTGTCCATGATGACTTATGACGAGCAACGCGAATGAGAGATGCGAAGCATCTCGAATCTGCTTATGCGTGTCACTAGAAATACTGCCGCATCTCCTCGGAGGCAGCCTGCACTTCCTCGTAGAGTTCTCTTGCGGAGACGCGGATAGCGCCCGCTCCCATGATGATGATCTGCTCTAAGCCATCGGAAGTAGCCACGCGCACGTAGTGGTTTTTCCGGCTCATCTCATGGGTCACCTTCTCAATGTACTGATCCGCCGTCTCCGCCTCCTTCGTGTAGACCACATCTATATTATGATACCGCTCTACACTGCCCGGATTCCCTTTCACCTTGTAAGCGTCAAACACAAGGATCAGGTGCATTTTCCGATACCCCTGAAAATTGCTCAGAATATCCATAAGCCGTCCTCTTGCCGCATTCAGATCGATTCCGGCAAGACCGCTTAACTCCTCCCATGCAAAGATGATATTGTAGCCATCCACCAGAAGATACTCCTCCCGCTTCCCCTGACCGCCGCGGTACTGCACCTCCTCCACGGGCGCAGGCTTTGAGCGGATCGTTCTGGCCCAGCCCTGCTTTTTGCCCTCCTTTGACCCGAAGGTTCGCTGAAAGATCTCCTCCACCTCATCTTGACCAATAAAGTTAATAGACGTGCTGGTGACAGCAGCGGGTTTTGTTATGCGCCTGACCGCTCCCTGAGCTTCCACATCGTCTTGACTATTCGAGTCAAACATTTCCTCCCCACCATACACACTGCCATCCGCCAGTCTCCACCCGGCCTTCAGCGCAGGCTCCAGATGCATATATTGCTCCACCTGATCCCACTCCACCAGAAAGCCCGCTCCGTGGGCACAGAATACCGAGCCGCAGGGATTATCCGTGTCATGCTCCGCCTGATAACCGACCTGCTCGATCACCTCCTGCGTGTTGTGACAGGGCTCATAACCCTTCAGGCGGGTGAAAAGCCGCCCTTTTCCGCCGGAATAGGCCAGCATACGGGTCTGATAGCCGCCAAACTCCGAGACCGGCACCGTTCCCGTGAGAAGCGCATACTCCCCTGTGGTCTCCGGCGCCTCAAAATGACCCGCCATGGCTTGCAGATCCGTCATGGCCCGGCCAACAAAAGCCACCGGCAGCTCCAGCCGAAATTCATAGACAGGCTCTAAGAGCACGCTCTTTGCCCGGCAAAGCCCCTGCCTGACGGCACGATAGGTCGCCTGTCTGAAATCCCCGCCCTCCGTGTGCTTCACATGAGACTTACCTGCCGCCAAGGTGATCTGCATATCCGTGATAGGCGCTCCGGTAAGCACACCCGGATGGCTCTTCTCCTCCAGGTGGGTCAGAATGAGACGCTGCCAGTTCCGATCCAGCTTATCCTCGCTGCACAGACTGCGAAAGACAAGGCCGCTTCCCCGCTCTCCCGGCTCCAGGATCAAATGTACCTCTGCATAGTGTCTGAGAGGTTCAAAATGCCCCACACCCTCCACCACATCGGCAATGGTTTCTTTATATAGAATACTTCCCTCACCAAAGTCCACCGCCACACCGAAACGCTCCAGGATCAGATTTTTCAGGATCTCGATCTGTACCTCGCCCATAAGCTGAACGCGGATCTCGCTGCTTTCCTCCTGCCAGACGATATGAAGCTGCGGCTCCTCCTCTTCTAGTTTACATAACTCCGTATACATACGGTGCACATCGCAGTCGTCCGGCAGCTCGATCCGATAGGTCATGACCGGCTCCAACACCGGCAGGACTGTCTCCTCCTCCGCACCGATTCCCTGTCCGCAGAAGG
>CAMWMO010000400.1 GCA_947175305.1 uncultured Lachnospiraceae bacterium | reverse complement strand
ATTTTTTAGTGCACAAGAATGGCAAAGATATGCCTGTTTTTCGTGCGCCCAAAACTCGCTTCTTGCAGTACATATTTAACAAAATTTACAGGCTGGCAGATACGCGGGCCGGAAGCAGGAGACATGAAGAAACGATTGGCAGCAGTATGGATGGTGGCATTGATGACAGTATTGTGTTTGACAGGCTGCGGGAACGGCGGGGAACCGGAGGCAGCAGTGGCACAGCCACAGGAAAGTGCGGTAGAGCCGGGGGCGGATGCCGAATCAGACCAGCCGGAACCGGCGGAGTCAGAAAAATCTGACCAGGAGGCAGCAGATGAAGTGGCGGCATTGATCGATGCCATCTATGTGCAGGAGAGAACAGACGCCACCGATGAACAGTGTGCCCAGGCAAAAGCGGCATGGGATGCGCTGACAGACGCACAGAAGGAGTTGGTAGAAGGGGAGGAGGCCGACCCGGATTATTTTGGCAGGGACACCGGCGATGGTTCTAAGGATGATCCAAGAAATCAGGATGACATCGGGGAGAATGAGATTCTGGTAGTCAGCTTCGGTACATCATTCAACGATAGCCGCGTTGCGGATATTAAGGGAATAGAGGATGCCATCCAGGCGGCAAACCCGGACTGGTCTGTGAGAAGAGCTTTTACGGCGCAGATCATCATCAATCATGTGCAGGCCCGTGACGGTGAGTTTATTGACAATATGGATCAGGCGTTGGAGCGTGCTGTGGCAAACGGCGTGAAGAATCTGGTGATTCAGCCCACCCATCTGATGCACGGCGCGGAGTATGACGAGTTGATGGAGGCAGTGGAAGCCTGTCAGGATCAGTTTGAGACCGTAAAGATCGCGGAGCCGCTTCTCGGAGCAGTTGGCACAGATGCAACAGTGATCAATGCAGACAAGGAAGCGGTGGCGAAAGAGATTACCAGCGAAGCGGTAAAGGACGCGGGATATGACACGTTGGATGCGGCAAAAGAGGACGGTGCTGCCTTCGTATTTTTGGGACACGGCACTTAACACACGGCAAAGGTTTCTTACAGCCAGATGCAGACTCAGATGGAAAAGCTGGGCTATGACAATGTATTTATCGGTACGGTGGAGGGAGACCCGGAGGAAACAGCCTGTGAGGCAGTTTTGGAGGCAGTTGCGGAGGCAGGCTACACAAAGGTGGTTCTCCGCCCCTTCATGGTAGTCGCGGGCGATCATGCCAACAATGACATGGCTGGTGACGATGAGGATTCCTGGCTCAGCATATTTCAGGATTCCGGTAAGTTTGAAAGCGTGGACGTGCAGATTTCCGGCCTGGGTTCTATCCCCGGCATTCAGGAGATTTATGTACAGCACACAGGTGAGGTATTGGATCAGGCAGCAGCAACGCTGCCTGACGGAATATACACGGCGGAGTTTAAGACGGACAGCAGTATGTTTCGTGTCAGTGAAGCCTGTGACGGCAAGGGAACACTGACAGTGGAGAATGGGGAAATGACAATCCATATTTCTCTTGGGTCTAAGAAGATCGTGAATCTTTATCCGGGGCTTGCCAGAGATGCGGAAAAAGAGGGAGCGAAACTCCTTATGCCGACAGAGGATATGGTTACTTACAGTGATGGAATGAAGGAGGAGGTCTATGGATTTGATGTGCCGGTGCCGTCGCTTGATACAGAGTTCGATCTGGCACTGATCGGTACCAAAGGGAAATGGTATGACCATAAGGTTAGTGTGTCAAACCCGGTGCCGTCGGGGGACAGCGCTCAGGAGAAAAGCGCAGATGCGCCTGAGGATGGAACTTACAGCATAGATATCACTTTTACAGGGGGAAGCGGAAAAGCGCAGATCATTTCCCCCGTATCGGTCACTGTGAAAGATGGCAAGGCGGCGGCGACAATGCAGTGGAACAGCCCGAATTATGATTATATGATCGTGGACGGTAATAAATATCTGCCGGTAAATACCGAAGGGGATTCTGTATTTGAAATTCCGGTTCAGCGGTTTGACGAGCCGTTGACTGTCATCGGAGATACAGTGGCGATGAGTAAGCCCCACGAAATCGAGTACACCATTACGTTTCATTCTGCGTTCTGAAAATGGGGAGAAGGATGAGAGTTAAAAAAGGGATAAGGTTTCTGGTTCTGGTGAGTCTGTTGGGAATGTGTAGTTGCGGCGGGCCGTCCGAAAAGGCGGAGACAGAAACGATGACGGCAGCAGAATCAGATATGGCAGCAGAAGCTGTAGTAGAATCACAGGATGAACAGCCACTTATTTATGAGCGGAGTATGGCGCTGCAGTATGCGGAAAATTTCACAGTCGAATACTATGTGGGCGGCTATACTCTGCTTACGACAACGATGGATGACGCACAGTTTTTGATCGTGCCGGAGGATGAGGAGCTGCCGGAAAGTCTGTGTCAGAAGATGCAGGAGCGGGAAATTGTGGTGTTGTATCGACCGATGGAAAACCTTTATCTGGTGGCCTCCTCTGCAATGGACATGTTCAGCGCCTTAGACGGACTGGATGCGATCGCGTTCTCCGGGCAAAAGGAGGAGGGCTGGTATATCGAAGCCGCCAGGGAAGCGATGAAAAGAGGAGAGATTCTCTATGCGGGTAAATATAATAAGCCTGATTATGAGCTGATCGTTTCAAACAACTGCTCGCTGGCCATAGAAAATATGATGATTTCCCATGCGCCTGAAGTGGTAGAGAAACTGGAGGATTTTGATATCCCCGTTATGATAGATTATTCCAGCTACGAGTCCCATCCGTTGGGAAGAGTGGAGTGGGTGAAGTTTTATGGAGCGCTTCTTGGAAAAGAGG
>CAMWMO010000399.1 GCA_947175305.1 uncultured Lachnospiraceae bacterium | reverse complement strand
GTTGTATATTTATTATATTTATTGTTCTGCTTTCTGGCAGGATTCCTGCCGCCGGGTGTGGGAGAGTGGGTGCAGCGGAAGCTGAGTATCGGTATGGAGGGCAGTCTGGAGATCAGAGTGAGTTCTCCCCTTTACAGCGGCGGCTGGGGTATAGTTTTGCGGCTGGGGCTGATCTGTATCCTGCTTTTTTTGCTGCTGCTTAGTCTTATACCCTATGTGCTGGGGGCTTTTTGTTATTATCGGATCGTAGCAGGGAAGATAAAGGAACTTTTGGAGGAGGAAAAGGAGCAGCAGCTTGCCTTTGAGAGGAAGCGAAATTTGCTCTTATCCGATATCGCTCACGATATTAAGACACCGATCACCACGATCTGCGGTTATAGCAGGGCGCTTGCAGAGGGCGTGGCGGCAGAAGAGAAACGGCAGGAATATCTGGATGTGATCTATGCCAAGTCCATGCGTATCGATACACTGATCTCCCTGTTATTCGAATATGTGAAGCTGGGGAGCGAGGGCTATGAGCTGCATCGGGAGCAGGGCGATCTGGCAGAACTGCTTCGAGAGATGACGGCGCTTCTCTATACGGATTTTGAGGAGCGGCATATGACGTTAATGTTGGAGATTCCGGAGGAGGAAGCCCTTTTGGAGATGGACAGGGTGCAGATGGGACGGGCGATCACCAACTTGCTCACCAACGCGGTGCGATACGGAAAAGAGGGCGGCCGGGTGCTGGTAAGACTTTCCGGGTATGAGATCACGGTGGCTGACGAGGGAGAGCCTGTGGATCCGACCTTTGCAGAGCATATTTTTGATCCCTTTACAAGAGCGGACACGGCGCGCAGCACACAGGGCGGCAGCGGCCTGGGACTGGGAATTTCGCACAAGATCGTTGAGATGCACGGAGGACAGCTTATTTTGAACCAGACCTTTGGAGAGGGCTATACGAAGGCTTTTCAGATACGGTTTGAAGAGGCGTCCGGAAGTTGAATTGGTCCGCCCGCCCCGGCATATATATGTATAGAAAGAAATGAGTTGCGGGTGCAGGCATTTGAAAAAGGAAAAACAGAGAAAGATCGCGGCCGTGGCAGTGCTGATGGGCGCGCTTCTTGTGAGTGTCTTTGGAATGGCAGTACGCCAGAAGGAAATGGGTGTTGTGGAATATATAACATGTGTTGCGAATAAGGAGGAGGCAGTGGACGGACGAAAGATAGCGATCACATTTGATGACGGCCCGCACCCCTACTATACAGAGCAGCTTTTGGACGGTCTGCAGGAGCGGGGAGCGAAGGCCACCTTTTTTCTTATGGGGAAACAGGCGGAGGCTTACCCGGAGCTGGTTCTGCGTATGCAGGCGGAGGGGCATCTGATCGGGAATCATACCTACAGTCATTTACAGCTTAATCAGAGCAACAGAGAAGCTTTTAAGGCGGAGCTGGTCAGAACGAACGAACTGCTCTTAGAAATCACGGGGGAGGAGACTCAGTATGTACGGCCGCCCTATGGGAGCTGGGATAAAAGCTTTGAGAAAGAACTTACCCTGCTGCCGGTGCTCTGGACAATCGATCCCATGGACTGGTGCAGCAGCGATGTGTCCGGGATCGTCGGGAAGGTGACCAGAAAAGCGAAGGAGAACGCCATCATTTTAATGCACGATGAGTATAAATCCAGCGTGACGGCCGCATTGCAGATCGTGGATACTTTGCAGAAAGAGGGCTATGAGTTTGTGACGGTGGATGAGATCCTCTTTGACTAGGGCGTTGGAAAAATAGGGAAAGGTATTGAACTTTTAGCTGACAATATAGTACAATGAAAGGCATAGTCACGGATTGTATCGACAGGACAAAAAGGGAAAAAACAGCGCATGGAAACAACCGACAGAGCGGATTCCGTGAAGGATGCCGTAACTGATCATAAAAAAAAGAAGAGAAAACGCACCATTGACAAGGCAAAGGTGGCCAGAAATAAAAAGAAGGCCAGAGAGAAAAAAGCAAGACTGCGGGCGGAGATCAAAGCGGAGAAGAAGCCCGGAAATCGCAAGAAGCAGTGGATCATCGTTGCTGTTTGTCTGGTTGTGCTCGGCGTGGCTGCAGGCTATGCTGGATACAGTATGCAGATGCATCTGGACGAGCTGGCGGCTGAGAACGCGGCGGTTGAGGCTATGGTGTATACGCAGGCGGTGCAGCTGGCGGAATACAGTAAGACCCAGCACAGAAAAGAGAGCGTCAGACAGAATGCCGGCAAGGATACCACAAGAGCCCTTGTGGACGCGGCCCGCTATATGCTGGAGGGTATTAAGAACAGACCCAGGGAGATAGAGATCACCGAGGAGAATGCGGCGGATTTTGCCACTATCGAGAGCTGTAGGATCAATACGGAGACCGGCAAGGTGGACGTGACCATGAAGGCGAAAGATCTGGCGATCAGCGACGACGGCTACTACTATCTGTTCGAGGAAAAGACCTACCAGAGCGCTCTGACCGGCAGCGATTATATCATAGAAGATCAGAAGGATGTAAATTTGACCTTTTCGGTCAATCTTAATTATAACACGGCAGGCTCCAGACTGTTTTCCAAGTTTGTGGTGGCGGTCAAGAAGAACGGCAGCTTCGTGGCGATCACCAGACCTCACTACATAACGAATCCGGAAGCGATCGCGAAATACTCGCTTTCCTTTGGAAATACCACCTCCAAGAAGGGACTTCTGGTGGATCCGGAGAAACTGCAGAGTGCGGAGCTGGATGATCTGGGCGTGAAGCACGCGGCCTACAACATTCCGTTGAGCAGGATACTTGGCCCTACCAGCAATGAGTATTATCCTAC
>CAMWMO010000398.1 GCA_947175305.1 uncultured Lachnospiraceae bacterium | reverse complement strand
GGCATATTCAGTATATTGACACTCTCTCCGCTTTTCAAAGCCTCCAGAGGTGGCGCTCCCGTGTACGCGTCACAGTCAAAATTGGTCATGATGGAGGTAAAGGAGATCAACAGAAAACACCTTGCCCCCAGCGCCGGATTCATAAAGTTCTGTCCCAGACCGCCAAACAGCATCTTAACTACCAGAATGGCGAATACGCCGCCCACCACGCCGATCCACCAGGGTGCGGATACCGGCAGGTTCAATGCCAGCAGCAATCCCGTCACCACAGCGGAATAATCTCCTATGGTCACTTTTTTCTTACAGATCTTCTCAAATACAAACTCCGTCAACACCGTGGAAGCCACCGTTACCAAGATCAACAGCAGCGCTTTCGGCCCGAAGTTATAAATACCAAATCCCGCCGCAGGAAGAAGGGCGATCACCACCGTGAGCATGATGCTTGCAGTGGTGGACTTCGATCTGATATGAGGATTGGAAGATACTTTCATTAAATCATTCATCTCTTCAGTCTATGCTCCTTTCTTCTTATTTTTTCTTCTTACCAAGCTGTATCTTGCGCATGGATTTGATAGTCTGCGTCAAAGGCCTCTTAGCGGGGCACACAAAGCTGCAGCAGCCGCATTCGCAGCACTCCATACCGTCGTGAGCGAGGAATTCTTCTTCCTCGTAATGCTCCGCATAATCCGCCAGAAGTCTGGGAACGATGCGGCTCGGACAGACCTCCACACAACGGCCGCAGTTGATGCAGGCGCTGGGCTCCATGCGGGAAACCTCGTCCTCAGTGAGACATAAAAGCGCCGAAGCCGTCTTCGTAGTCGGCACATCCAGTCCAAAGAGCGCAAAGCCCATCATCGGCCCGCCAGATACCACTTTCACGGGATCCTGCTTAAAGCCGCCCGCCTCCTCGATCAGCTCGTGATAATTCGTACCGATACGTACAATGAAATTGCAGGGATCCGCGATGGCGTCTCCCGTCACCGTGACAATACGATGCATCAAAGGTTTCCCCTCGATCACCGCATGGTAAATGGCTACCACCGTGTCCACATTGTTGACCACACAGCCGGCATCTGCCGGAAGCATGGTAGAATTGATAGCTCTTCCTGTAGTTGCATATATGATCTGCCGCTCCGCACCCTGAGGGTACTTGGTCTTAAGCGCCTTGACGCTGATACGCGGCTCGTCCTTCGTCAGATTTTTCAAAATTTCGATACAGTCCGGCTTGTTGTCCTCCACTGCCAGGATACCTCTTGCATTCTCAAACAGCTGCAGAGACACCTTAAGGCCGCCTACCAGCTTCTCCGGCTCCTCTATCATTCTGCGATAGTCCGAAGTCAGATAAGGCTCACACTCCGCGCAGTTCGCGATCACATAATCAATCTTTTCAGGTTCCTTGGGCGAAAGCTTGATAAAGGTGGGAAAGCCTGCGCCTCCCATACCCACGATGCCGGCCTCCTTCACACACTCGATGATCTCTTCTCTGGTCATCTCCTCCAGCGGCTTGCGCTTCGGATACTCCACCTCCTCATAGAGCCCGTCATTTTCGATGATAATGCTCATCACACTGTCACCGGTGACCACACGTCTGGGTTCGATCGCCTTCACCGTGCCCGATACCGTGGCATAGATGGGTGCAGACACAAAACCACCCGCCTCAGCGATCTTCTGTCCTGTCAATACCCGGTCGCCCTTCTCTACGACAGGCTTGGCAGGCGCGCCGATATGCTGGGACAGCGGATAAACCAGATCCCCCTTGGGCAGCACTTCCCTGATCGGTTTATCTTTTGACAGATCCTTGCCGTCGTAGGGGTGTATGCCGCCGTTAAATGTTAGTTTAGCCATACCTATAACCCTGCTCCTTTCACGTTCCACTCACACCCATTGACATGGGACAGCCGATCTCTTCTCCGCCGTCCGCCGGGTGGTTGAACTGCTATAATAAATATACTATTTTTCGACGAAAAAAACTACTGCTATTTCAAAAAATATGGTAAGATAATAGCTGCATAGAAAAAACAAGCGACTGCGTAGCAGGCATTTGTTTTTTATGCAGCATTAACGAGCAAACGTCCGATGTAATCGGACAAGAAGCGCGAAAGCGCGGGTTTGCGAGTCTGCGATATATCACGGAGGAAATCATGCAAATCGTAAAACAGAATTTGAATTCTTTTACCATAGGTTATCCGCTGGAGCAGATCGCTCCCCTGGAGCAATTCCTGTTTGTGGATATTGAGACCACCGGCTTTACTGCGAAAAGCTCCTCTCTCTATCTGATCGGCACAGCTTTTTACACAGAGGGTTCCTGGCAGATCCGCCAATGGTTTTGCGAAAATCCCATTGAGGAGGCCGCCCTGCTTTCCGACTTTTTTGCCTTTGCCGCCTCCTTTACGCATCTGATCCACTTTAACGGCAATAATTTTGATCTGCCCTATCTGCTCCAAAAATGTGCCCAGCATAAGCTGCCGCACAATTTTGACAGCTTTGACGGCATTGATCTGTATAAACGCATCTCCCCCTACAAGGCATTCCTCCACATCCCGAACTGTAAGCAGAAGACGCTGGAGACGCTCCTCGGCATTCAGAGAAAAGACCTCTATCACGGCGGTGAACTGATCGAGGTTTACCAAAATTATGTGCAGGCTCCCTCAGAGGAAGCACGCGCTCTCCTGCTCTTACATAACAGGGACGATATGCGGGGTATGCTGCAGATTCTGCCTCTGCTCGCCTTTTATGACCTCTTCAACGGAGAAATCCGGGCAAAAAAGGTGCAGGCAAACCAGTATGTTTACTACAATGGTCAGGATCGTCAGGAGGTGTTGATG
>CAMWMO010000397.1 GCA_947175305.1 uncultured Lachnospiraceae bacterium | reverse complement strand
AAATAATTTTCTTTGAGGTGGATTACTATGGAATTTGAATGGTTAAATTCCCGCCTTGCCGCTGACCCGATAGAACGGGTACTGCTCTTCAACGAAGAAGGCAGTATTCTTTACGGTAATCAGACGGCGGCGGCCAGGCTGGAGTACGACAAGGATAAGCTGACCAAATGCAGCATGTCCCAGATCTTCAGACAGGATTTCCCCAATTCTCCTGATGGATTTATCACTTTTGTGAAAAAGAGCATGAAGGGCGTTAGCGAGATGGCTATGTATCGAAGCAATAATTCCTGCTTCTCTGCTAACGTCCGTATTTTCCCGGAAGACGAGATAGACGCCTATCTGCTTCTTGCGGAAGATATTTCTGCGCAAAAAAATATGAATATGCGCATCCGTGAGCTGAAGGAGAAGGAGGAGGACAATAACCGTGCCAGAAACGAGTTTACGGCGAATGTCACCCATGAGCTGCGGACGCCGGTAAACGGCATCAAGGGCCATGTGCTTGAGCTTCTGGAGGAGATTGAGGAACCGGACCAGAAAAAGACCTTAGATATCATCTTGAGCTGTTGCGACAATATGTATTCGATCATCAATGATGTGCTGGATTTCGCCAAACTGGAATCCGGCAAATTTGTGATAGATGAAAAGCCTTTTGATTTTCAGGAGATGATGGATAAGGTCATCGCCACGCACAGTGCGGTGGTCAATAAAAAAGAGCTGCGCATGAGCGTGGACATTGACGAGAAGATACCGCGGGCGCTGATCGGCGACGAGCTCAGGTTGACACAAATTCTGAACAATCTGCTGTCGAATGCCATTAAGTTTACCACGGTAGGTTTTGTCAATGTGGTAGTGGGAATGACAAGAAGAGTCAATGACGAGGTGGAGTTGTTCTTTATGGTGAGGGACAGCGGCATCGGTATTTCCCAGAAGGAGCAGGACAGATTGTTCCAGAGCTTTAGCCAGGTGGACGCTTCTATTACCAGGCGCTTTGGCGGAACCGGGCTGGGGCTTGCCATCACGAAGCAGCTTGTAGAGATGATGCACGGGGATATCCATGTGGAGAGCGAGAAGGGGAAGGGGAGCACCTTTTCTTTTTCGGTGCAGCTTAAGAGCGAGCAGGTGCTGGATGACAAGCAGAGTCAGGTTCTTGTGAACTGGTCTGAGTATGTGAAAGAAGAAAATGAGCAGAACGTGGATCGACTCATGCATTTCGGTGAGGCGGAGAACAGAGAGGAATTAAAGAAGCGTATGGATAAGCTGGTGCTTTCCATTGAGATGGGCGCATGGGACAAGGCGGAGCTTCTCGCTTCCACAATCAAGACGCTCATAGAGTCGGGAGATGACGATCTCAAGCGGCAGGAGCTGCGTATGGAGATGGCGATCCGGAAGTCCAATTATGATAAGAGTATGGATATGTATGGCAGGTTAAAGGATGCGATCACGGAGCGGATCGGAGATCTTTGGAACGTGGAGTAGGGAGTCTGCAATAGAAGGAGAGAAGCGATGGAGTCTGAAAACAGTAAGAAAAACGCGCCTACTATTCTGATCGTGGATGATATCAGTGTGAATGTGACGATTCTGGAGAACATGCTGGAACATGAGGGATACAAAACGATGTCGGCTCTGAGCGTGCAGGAGGCACTGGAGCTTATGAAGGAGACCAGACCGTCTCTTATCCTCTCGGATCTTTCCATGCCGGAGATTGACGGGCTGGAATTTTGCAGGATGTTAAAGAGCGATCAGACAACCAGAGATATTCCCTTCATCTTTATCACGGTATTAAATACCAGCAAGGAGAAGGAGGAAGCCTTTACGGCGGGGGCGGTGGATTTTATTCCCAAGCCTTTTGATAATGTGGAAGTTCTCATGCGAGTGAACAATCATCTCGGCAGTTATCGTCTGCGGCAGGAGATGGCGGATTATAACCGGATGATGCACAAGCTTGTAAAGGATCAGAAAAAGCAGATCGAGGCGGAGCATACCAATGTGCTGCGGGCGCTTTCCGGGCTTGTGAGAAAGAAGAATCCGGAGAAGGGTGTCCAGCAGGACAATGTGGGATATAACTGCAAGCTTCTGGCGCAGGGGCTGCAGTTTTTGCCGGAATACGAGGATGTGGTCACGGATGAGTTTGTGGAGGCCATCAGTATTGCGGCCAGATTGCGTGACATCGGCCGTTTCGTGGTGTCTTTAGACCCGGAGGAGCAGGAGGGTGAGATCGATGGCGAGGATCAGGATTATATCAGGAAATGTGCCGAGGAAGGAAGCCAGGTGCTCAAGGAGTTTGGAGAGGATCAGGAAGGCGGCGCACTTTATATGACGAGAAAGATCGTCGAGTATTACCGTGCCCGCTGGGATGGCTCGGGCTATCCTGAGGTCAGCGGGAAACAGATCCCTTTGGAGGCGCGAATCGTGTCCGTTGCGAACGATTTTGACGAGCTGCTCACGGCGGAAGAGGGAGGAGAGGCCGGCACTCCGGAGAAGGCGGTGGAGATCATTCAGGAAAGAAGTGGAAAATTCTATGATCCTGCCGTAATTCAGGTGTTTAACAGGCTTTCCGGACGCATGAGAACAAATTGACTTTTAGCGTGATTTATGCTTTAATATAAGATGGTAATTTAGGGAGGCGAAAGAAGTGATTACCGACAGTGAATTTCAACGAATTGTCACCTATGTTAAAAGGAATTATGGAATTGACCTGAGCCAGAAAAGAGTGCTTGTGGGCGGCCGTCTGGAGAACTATCTTGTCCGTAACGGATATGCCAACTACGACGAGTATATGTCGAAGGTCGAGAAGAACCCGAAGGGGGCAGAGGCCACCGATCTGGTC
>CAMWMO010000396.1 GCA_947175305.1 uncultured Lachnospiraceae bacterium | reverse complement strand
CCAAACGCATGCTCTCCTACCTGAACAAGGCGAAAGCGGGCCGCTCTACCTTTTTGCCCCTTACCAGCATCACCCATCCCCAGGAGTTTAAGAATCCGGAAGCCCTGAAAGAAAAGGGCGTGGTAGGCATGGCGGATGAGCTGGTGAAGATTGAGAAAAAATATCGGAACGTGGCGAAGGCTATGCTGGGCCGTATTCTGGTGGTTGACAATGTGGACAATGCGGTGAAGATCGCCAGAAAATTTGACTACGGTATCCGTATGGTGACCTTGGAGGGGGAGCTTTTGGTGCCCGGCGGCGCCATCAGCGGCGGTGCCTTTAAGAACAATTCCAATCTCCTCGGCAGACGCCGGGAGATGGAGGAGCTGGAGCGCAAGGTAAAGCAGTATGTGAAGGAGATCGATCAGCTCCTGAATGAGATTGAGGAGACGAAGCGGGGCCGCAATAAGATGCGTCTGGAGATCGAGGATATCAAGGGACAGATCCAGCGCAAATTTATCGAGCAGAACACTGCAAGAATGAGTGTGATGCAGGCGGAGGAGAAGAAGAACGAGACGGCGGAAGGCTTTGGAGAGCTGAAAACCGAGGAGCAGGATATTGAGACGCAGCTTTCAGAGATTCAAACCGGCAAGGAGGAGGCAGCAAAAGAGCTTTCAGATTCCGAGGCGCTTGAAAAAAGTGTGGAGGCGCAGATCGCCGAGTTTCAGACACAGTTGGAGGAGAAGCGCACACAGGAATCCGAGCAGGCGGCCCGGGTATCCGAATGGGATGTGGAAGTGGAAAAGATGCGCCAGACCGCGGACTTTAAACGTCAGAATCTGGAGCGTGTAGACGGCGAGCGGGAGCGTTATACGGCGGAGCTGAACGAGGTGAAGGAAGGCCTTCATCTTGGGAAGGAAGAGGTGGAGCGCAAGAAACAGAGTATTCTGGAAATCGAGCAGACCATCGCGGCTTCCCACACGGCACAGACCGATGCGGAGCAGAAATTGAAGGACGATATGGATGCGAAGGAAGAACTTTCCGCAAAGCAGAAGAATTTCTTTGCTTCCAGAGAGGAGCTTTCCGAGCGGATGTCGGCGCTTGATAAGGAAGTATACCGATTGAACGCTCAGAAGGAGAGGATGGAGGAATCCATCGAATCCCAGATCAACTATATGTGGAATGAGTATGAGATCACGCTATCCGATGCGGCGGGGTTAAAGAACGAGGAGATGGATGACCTGCCTGCCATGAAGCGGGAAATCAGCGGTTTGAAGGATGAGATCCGCAAGCTGGGAGATGTGAACGTGAATGCCATCGAGGACTATCGAAACCTGATGGAGCGTTACACCTTCTTAAAGACCCAGCACGACGATCTGGTGGAGGCGGAGAAGACGCTGCTTGGCATCATCGAGGAACTGGACACCTCCATGAGAAAGCAGTTCAATGAAAAGTTTGCCCAGATCAACAGAGAGTTCGACAAGGTCTTTAAGGAGCTTTTCGGCGGCGGTAAAGGCTCTCTGGAGTTGATTGAGGATGAGGATGTGCTGGAGGCGGGCATCCTTGTGGTCGCGCAGCCGCCCGGGAAGAAGCTGGTCAATATGATGCAGATGTCCGGCGGTGAGAAGTCATTGACGGCGATCTGTCTGTTGTTTGCCATTCAGAATCTGAAGCCCTCGCCCTTCTGTCTGCTGGACGAGATCGAGGCGGCTCTGGATGAGAACAATGTGACCCGTTTTGCAAAGTATCTGCATAAGCTCACAAAGAGCACACAGTTTATTGTTATCACCCACAGACGCGGCACCATGGAAAAGGCGGACAGGCTCTATGGTATCACCATGCAGGAGAAGGGAATCTCCACGCTGGTGAGCGTGAATCTGATCGATAAAGAATTGGACGATTAGTAAAGAATGATTGGAAAGAGGGAGCAGTATGGGAGAAGAAAAGAAAGGGTTCTTCGGCAGACTGAAGGAAGGACTCACCAAGACCAGAGATAATATCGTACACAGTATGGATTCTGTGTTTGGCGGCTTTTCCAATATTGACGATGAGTTCTACGAGGAGCTTGAGGAGATCCTGATCATGGGGGATATCGGTGTGAAAGCCACCGAGGAGATCCTGGAAAAGTTAAAGATTCAGGTGAAAGAGAATCATATCAAGGAGCCTGCGGCGTGTAAGGCATACCTGATCGAAAACATTAAGGAGCAGATGCAGATCGGGGAGACCGCTTACGATTTTGAGAAAGAGCAGTCCGTAGTGCTTGTGATCGGCGTCAACGGTGTGGGAAAGACCACCACGGTGGGAAAGCTTGCCGGACAGCTCAAGAGCCAGGGACGGAAGGTGCTGATCGCAGCGGCGGATACCTTTCGGGCGGCGGCAGGCGAACAGCTTACCGAGTGGGCCGGACGCGCCGGTGTGGATATTATCGGCGGTGTGGAAGGCGCAGACCCGGCCAGCGTGATCTATGATGCGCTCCACGCGGCGAAAGCGCGCAATGCGGATGTGCTTTTGTGTGATACGGCAGGACGTCTGCACAATAAAAAGAATCTGATGGAAGAACTGAAGAAGATCGACCGGATCGTCGGGAAGGAGTTCCCGAATGCGCACCGGGAGAATCTGATCGTCTTAGACGGCACTACAGGCCAAAATGCCCTGCAGCAGGCGAGAGAGTTCAGCGAGGTGACGGATGCGACCGGCATTATCCTGACCAAGCTTGACGGAACGGCAAAGGGTGGTATTGCAGTGGCGATCCAGTCAGAACTGCAGCTTCCCGTGAAATACATTGGTGTGGGTGAAAAAATAGAGGATCTGCAGAAATTTGATGCGGGGCAGTTTGTGGATGCACTCTTTG
>CAMWMO010000395.1 GCA_947175305.1 uncultured Lachnospiraceae bacterium | reverse complement strand
CTACAAGGTAATGATCTCATCATCTCCTGCGGAGATCTGTCGCCGTCCTACCTCACCTTTTTTGTCACGCTCTGCAATGTGCCGTTGCTCTATGTCATGGGAAATCATGATGAGAGGTATGAAAAAACGCCGCCGGAAGGATGTATCTGTATTGAAGATGATATCTTTGTGTATGAGGGGATACGTATTCTGGGTTTGGGCGGCTCCATGCAATATATACCGAATGCAAGCAATCAGTATACAGAGCGGGAGATGAGAAAACGGGTTCGGAAGCTTTGGTTTAAGCTATGGAGAAGGAAGGGCTTTGATATCCTTGTGACCCATGCGCCGGCGTATCAGGTTAACGATATGGAGGATCTCCCTCATCAGGGATTCCGGGTTTTTCGAGATCTGCTGGAGAAATACGAACCGAAATTTTTCTTTCACGGACATGTACATGCCAATTACGGCAGAGGATTTAAGCGGACGGATACTTACGGTAAGACAACCATAGTGAATGGTTTTGAATATCATATCGTGGATTATCCGGATTGATAATACCCGGCGGATTACCAGATTAATCCGTCGGGTATTACAGCTTATGGGACATAATAATGATAGAAAGGAGTTTTTTATGAGTGAGATTGATGATGTGATCCGTATGTTGGACAATATGGCAAAGGGCGGTGTCAGCCGTATCAAGGTGGAAACTTCTGAGGAGGTAGCCGAGGGAGATATCAAGAAGGCTTATCACCACGGACGGTGTGACGTGGGAAGTCCTTCCGCAACAGGGAAATTGTTTGATGCGGAGGATCCGGATTGCGGGTAAAAAAATAATGCATATATTTCCTATTGACATAATAGGAAAACTAGGGTATGATGACACTATCGCATCTAAAAAAGATAGGAGGGTATTATGAAAAAGTTTAAGAAAGCATTGGGAGTATTATTGATTTTGAGTTTGACGGCAGGGCTTTTTGCGTGCGGTGACAGCGGAACGGAGACTATAGCTCCGGCTGTGGAAGAGAGTGCGCCGGCACCTGAGACGGCAGAGGAATCCGATGTAGCAGCGCCGGAGGTGGCAGAAGAACCTGATACAGCAGCGCCTGAAGCTGCGGCGGAGCCTGTGGCAGTTGAGATTGACAAGGCGGCATTTGATGCGCTGATAGCTTCAGGCAGTATTGCCGATGATGCTGCCATTTCGGCAAGCAGTTGGGCTTCTTCTGTAAAGGAGGCTGGGGTTTTAAGAGTTGGCGGCACGAGGACTTCTTTCCTGTTCAGTCAGCTGGACGAGACGGACGAGGGCCTTCGCGGTTTTGATGCGGGTCTTTATCAGCTTCTTGCCCGTTATATTTTAGGAGATGAGAGCAAGTATGAACTGACCCAGGTAGATTCCAGCACCCGTGAATCTGTTTTGCAAAGTGATCAGGTGGATGCCGTGTTTGCGACCTATTCCATAACACCGGCAAGACAGGAAGTGATTTCCTTCGCAGGGCCTTATTACACTTCCAGACAAGCGGTTCTGGTAAAGGCCGGCAACACGGAGGTTACCGGAATAGATAGTCTGGCAGGCAGGAATGTGGCGACTCAGGCCGGTTCTACAGGTCCGGAAATGCTGGCGGAATTTGCGCCGGAAGCAGTGGTACAGGAATTTGACAATGATATCGAGGCTCGGACCGCGTTAGAGCAAGGGCGTGTAGACGCTTACGTTACGGACTACACACTGATGCTGAACGCTATAGTAAAGAGTCCCGGTGTCTATGAGATTGCCGGTGATGTATTTGGGCCGGAAGATAACTATGGAATCGGTCTTCCGTTGGATTCTGACGGTGTAGCATTCGTAAATGATTTCCTGAAGAAGATAGAGGAGGATGGTACCTGGGAGCAGCTTTGGAAGATTAGTCTGGGAGATCGTACCGGGATTGAAACTGTTCCGACAGCTCCTCAGATCGGGGAATAAACAGGGAGAGTATTATGAGTATCAATGAGCTTCTCGCTCAATACGGGGACAAGTATATTCAGGCGCTTTTTACTACATGGAAGCTGACTGCATTGGCCTTTGTGCTGGCTTTTGTCATTGGGGTGGTCATTACCGTGATACGGATCTGCCCCATTAAGCCGGCAAGGGTCGCAGGAGATTTCTATGTCCAGATATTTCGGAACATTCCGGGGGCGGCGCTTTTGATCGTTCTGGTCTACGCTTTGCCGTACTTGAATCTGGTGTGGTCCTATTATGCCTGTGTGCTGATTGCAACATCGCTGATTCCTTCCGCGTTCTGCTCGGAGTATCTCATGGCGGGCATGAATACCATAGCGGTGGGGCAGATTGAAGCCGCCCGCGCTTTGGGAATGACGTTTTTTCAAATGCTCAAGAATGTTATATTTCCGCAGGCGCTGCGGGCAAGCGTACTGCCGATGACGAACCTGTTAGTTGCCACTATGCTCACCACAGCGTTGGCTTCGCAGGTGCCGTTAAATCCTACAGATCTTACCGGTATTGTTTCTTATATCAACACGCGGGCGGTGGGTGGTGTTACCGCATTCCTGATCTCTGCCGTACTCTATTGTGCGACGGCGGTGGTGATCGGGCAGCTTGGCAGCCTGCTTGATCGGAAAGTGAGGATACTGCGATGACTACTTCCATAAGAGATGTGATCTATGAGCCGCCCGGACCGAAGACCCGCAAATGGATCATGGTTTTTACGGCGGCATCGCTGGCGGTGATCGCGGCACTGATTGCTGTTGTCATTCGTCAGTTTTATATTACCGGACAGTTGGATGCAAAATACTGGCTGTTTTTTACAAAGTATACCACCTGGAAATTTTTGGGAAGCGGTCTGGCGGGCACACTG
>CAMWMO010000394.1 GCA_947175305.1 uncultured Lachnospiraceae bacterium | reverse complement strand
TTTAAGTACAAGAGTATCATAGAGCACTATATTTTAAAGGATACCGATCCGGAGACCACGCTGGAGAGTCAGCTTTATTATATGACGAAGGAACAGTTTTCCTACAGAACCTATCAGCAGCTGAAGGCTCGCGTGAAGATCAGCATCCTGGAGGAGAAAAAGGGGCTTTTTGGCGGGAAAAAGACAGCATACCAGACGAAGATCCTGCCGCTTTCGGAGTTTGCGGATATGAATCTTGCTCAGAAGAAGGCGAAGGGTGTGATGGTGCAGGAGCTGGTCTTATCGAAGCTTGGGCTGATGGCCTTTAGTGTCTAGAAGCGAGTCGGAGAAGTTACGCGATAACTTACAGATTATTTTTCGCGAAAATTGTCAAATATGGCTTGATTTAGACAAAATTATCTGATAAGATTTATATCGTAAAATTCCCCTTTTACACTGAGCAGGTGAACAACATTTATTGTTATTCACCTGTTCTTTTATTTCCGCGCATAAGCAGAATACACATCACATACGGAGGAAAAGATATGGCTGTCGCAGAGGAAAAGGATCTACAGCAGTTAAAGAACAGGCTGATCGAGCTGGCGGACAAGGCTTACAGCCGTAATATCTATACATACACACCTTTTTTGGGGCTTGCCGAACAGCAGGCTTTTTATGCCGTGGAGCGGGAGGTCTCTTATGCAGTGTGTGCCATGGAGGGCGGTGCGCCCCAGTGCGAGCGGAAGATCATACGCTTCGGCGATCCGGGTTATGAGGAAGCTTATCCCATCGAGATGCTGGAGATACTGCCCAAAACCCCTAAATTTGCACAGACCCTCACCCACAGAGATTTCCTCGGGGCAGTCATGAATCTGGGAATCGAGCGGGATGTGGTGGGCGATATCTTTGTAAACGGACAGGGAGCACTGCTTTTTTGTCATGAAAACATCGCAGATTATATCATGGAAAATCTGGATCAGGTAAAGCACACAAATGTCAAATGCACCAGAACGCAGGGCGAGACTGTGTTGGAAACTGCCGAGCCCGAGCGGATTTCGGTGACTGTCTCATCACCCCGAGCGGATGGTCTGATCGCTAAGGTGTACCACCTTTCCAGACAGGAAAGTCAGGAGCTGTTCCGCATGGGAAGGATCTTTATCAACGGAATCGCAACGGAAAATGTGAGCCATCCGCTCAAGGAGGGAGATGCCGTGACGGTGCGCGGTTTCGGGAAATTTCTTTTTTATGGACAGAGCGGCGTGAGTAAAAAGGGAAAGGATCGCATGGAGATCGGAATATTCGGGCGGCTATAGATAAATTTTTGTGACGGTGATATACTAGTGTGAAAATAAGAAGAGTCAAGAATGAGAGGAGTTCGCATGAATTTAGAAAAGTTAGAGACTTACACAGTACTGAAAAGGCAGGAGATCGGAGAGCTGAAGTCGGAGGGATATCTGTTAAGGCATAACCGGACAGGCGCCCATGTGGCGCTGTTAGAGAATGACGACGATAACAAGGTGTTTTGTATCGGCTTCCGCACGCCTCCCAAGGACAGTACCGGTGTGGCCCATATCATTGAGCATACGGTGCTCTGCGGGTCCGAGAAGTACCCCATCAAGGATCCGTTCATTGAGTTGGCGAAGGGCTCGTTGAATACCTTCTTAAATGCGATGACCTACCCGGATAAAACGATCTATCCGGTGGCCAGCTGCAATGCACAGGATTTCCAGAATCTGATGGATGTGTATCTGGATGCGGTGTTTCATCCCAATATTTATCGTGAGGAGAAGATCTTCCGGCAGGAGGGCTGGCACTATGAGCTTGCCGATGCGGAGGATGCGCTGACCATCAACGGTGTGGTGTACAACGAGATGAAGGGGGCGTTTTCCTCCCCGGATGATGTGCTCTATCGGGAGATCATGAACTCTCTGTATCCGCATACCTCTTATGCAGTGGAATCCGGGGGAGATCCGAATGTGATCCCGGAGCTTACCTATGAGGATTTTCTGGCGTTTCATCAAAGATATTATCATCCGTCAAACAGTTATATTTATCTCTACGGCGATATGGATATGGCGGAGAAGCTGCGTTATATAGATGAGGAATATCTTTCTAAATATGATGCGCTGTCCGTGGATTCTTCTCTGGCATCGGAGCCGCCTTTTGCGGAAACCGTGACGGTGGAGAAAGAGTATCCCATCATGGAGAGCGAGTCGGAGGCCGGTAATACTTATCTTTCCTATAACGTATCACTGGGAGAAGCCTTGGACAACGAAGTGAGCGTGGGATTTCAGGCGCTGATGGACGCGGTGGTGGGAGCCCCCGGCGCGCCTGTGAGAAAAGCGCTTTTAGACGCAGGGATCGGCACGGATATCAGCAGCTTTTATGAGGCGGACGTAAAACAGCCTTACTTTTCCATTGTGGCGAAGAATGCGGAGAACGAGCAGAAGGATGCCTTTGTCCGCATCATTGAGGAGACGCTTAAAGGACTTGCCGGAGAGGGCGTGGAGAAAAAGGCCCTTGCCGCGGCCTTAAATCATGATGAATTTAAGTATCGTGAGGCGGATTATGGCTCTTATCCCAAGGGTCTGATGTACGGACTGCAGATGTTTGAGACATGGCTCTACGACGAGAGTAAACCCTTCGATTATCTGCAGTTGGACGAGACTTATAAAGAACTAAAAAAGAAGGTAGACAGCTCTTATTATGAAGAGCTGTTAAAGAAGCTCCTGCTGGAAAACAACCACAAGAGTATTGTGGTTGTGCGTCCCGTAAAGGGCTTGACGGGCAAGAGAGAGAAGGCGCTGGCAGACAGCCTTGCCGCGAAAAAGGCATCCATGACGAAACAGGAGATTGACCGGATCGTGG
>CAMWMO010000393.1 GCA_947175305.1 uncultured Lachnospiraceae bacterium | reverse complement strand
CCTGCTCCTCATGTTTGTTAAAAGGCAGACGAGAAACCAGTGGGGGGAGGGGATCGTGGGCTTCGGTGTTCTCTTTATGGGACTGAGCGCCATGTCGGGCGCTATGTCCGGCATGAAGGATTCCCCGATGGTCTTACATATGTTTGCATCCCTGCAGTCCCCGATTCTGGCGGTCCTTTTGGGAACGATCCTGACGGCGGTGATCCAAAGCTCGTCGGTGACGGTCAGTATCATGGTGCTTTTGGCCAATCAGGGCCTGATGAGCATGGATATCAGCCTTTTCATTATCCTAGGCTGTAACATCGGCGCCTGTACCTCTGCGGTGCTGGCTTCCTTAAACGGTAAGAAGGATGCAAAGCGGGCGGCGGCGATCCATCTGGCCTTCAACGTGATCGGTATGGCCATCTTCTATGTTGTCTTCAGTCTGGGCACGGACAGTGTGGTGGAGATCCTCACGGTCATGGCTGGAGGGGATCCGGGCCGTATGGTGGCATACGCCCATATTTTGATCAAGGTAATTCAGGTTATCATTATGATGCCTTTCGTAAAACAGATCGTGAAGCTGACCTATCTGCTGGTACCCGGCGACGACGAGAAGATCGGTTACCGGGACAGCTATCAGTTGAAATATATCGGCGAGAAAGTCGTGTTAAATCCGGCTACGGCGGTGGTGGAAGTCATCAAAGAGCTGGATCGTATGGGTTCCCTTGCGGATGAGAACTTAAACCGCGCTATGAACGCGCTCATCACCTTGGATCAAGAGGAGATTGCCGAAGTTTACGAGGTGGAGAAGAATATCGACTTCTTGAGCCATGCGATCACCAATTATCTGGTGAAGATCAATCAGACAACCCTGCCTATCGAGGACTTAAAGAGCATCGGCGCTCTGTTCCATGTGGTGAATGATATTGAGCGCATCGGCGATCATGCGGAGAATATTGTGGATGCAGCAGTACAGCGGGAGAAGACCGGCGTGAGCTTTTCCAAGACGGCGCAGCGGGAGTTGGGCGAGATGATGGATATGGTCAATACCATCCTGCGCTTCTCCTTTGAAATGTTTGTCAAGAGTACGGAGGAGCATGTGGAGGATATCAGACATCTGGAGGAGGCCATCGACGAGAAGGAGAAAGAACTGCAGCAGAAACATATCGAGCGGCTTTCCAGCAATGAGTGTACGCCGGAGGCGGGCGCTCTGTTTTCGGATATCGTTTCCGGGCTGGAGCGAGTGGCGGATCATGCCACAAACATTGCCTTTGCCAATAGTTACTTTGAGTTATACTAGAGAACACAAGCGGATGAGAGCGAGAGGAAACTGTTCCGGATGAATAGAAAACCATTTTTTTCAATAATAACATTGGTTATTATATTGTGGGCGCCTTTGACGGTAGAGGCGTCCATGCCTATGCCGGACCTTCTGCCGGTGGGGCAGCTTGATCTTGACAAGGAGCCGGATAACGGGGAGGCAGAAGCCGACCAGGAGGATGCTGGCGAGGAAAAAGAGACTGCGGAAAAAGGTGCAGGGACGGCGCAGGATATACTGAGCGACAGCATTGGCTCCGGTGCGATCCTCGTCTCCAATAAGACGGCGGAGGATTACGAGCTGGCCTATGAGCGGGCAAAGAACGCAAACTGGGGATACACCAATCTGGGAATCGCCAATGTGAGCGATAATCTGAACATTCGGGCCATTGCCGCAGAGGATGGCAGGCTCGTGGGAAAGTTGCCGAAGGATGCGGCCTGCGAGGTTCTCGACACGGACGATGAGTGGGTTCATATTGAGTCGGGAAATGTGGAAGGCTATGTGAGCAAAGAGTTTTTATTGACCGGCGTTTCGGCTAAAATGAAGGCGGAGGAGCTGGCAACTACCATAGCCAGAGTCACCACCGACAGTCTTAAGGTCAGAGCGGAGGCGAATACGGATTCCGAGGTCATCACGCTGGTACCCCGGGGCGAGGAATTGGAAGTGTCGGCCGTGGAAGGCGATTGGGTCAAGGTCTTTTTGGATGACGACGAGGTGTATGTCTCCGGCGAGTATGTGGAGGTCAGTGCGGAGCTGGGCACGGCAGTCACTATGTCAGAGCTGCTTTACGGACAGGGTGTCTCCGATGTGCGGGTGGATATCTGTCAGTATGCGAAGGAGTTTATCGGGAATCCTTATGTGTGGGGAGGTACCAGTCTGACGAAGGGAGCGGACTGCTCCGGGTTCGTTATGAGTGTCTTTAAGAAATACGGCGTGAGACTGCCCCACTCCTCCAGAGCACAGGCGAACTGCGGAACGACCATTAAAGTATCCGAGGCAAAGCCGGGGGATCTGATCTTTTACGGAAAGGGAAAAACCATCAACCATGTGGCGATCTATATCGGAAACGGGCAGGTCGTACATGCCAGCAACCCCAAGACGGGAATCAGGATCTCCAACGTGTCCTACCGCTCCCCGCTCAAAGCGGTCAGGATACTCTACGACTGAAAAACGCTTTACAATATGCAATTAGTGTGGTAATATATTCAAGTATGAATTTCAGCCGGCACGCAGAGGCGGGACACTCCGACCCCTTCTTGGTGTCAGGCGGTTATTAGGGCAGCCCCCTAAAGGAAAGGAGAAATTATGATATCTAAAGAAAAGAAGACAGCGATCATCAAAGAGTATGGCAGAACAGAGGGTGACACCGGTTCACCGGAAGTACAGGTAGCCGTTTTGACGGCAAGGATTCAGGAGCTCACAGAGCATTTGAAAGAGCATCCGAAGGATCATCATTCCAGAAGAGGCCTTTTGAAAATGGTAGGTCAGAGACGCGGCCTGCTCGGTTATCTGAAAGAGAAGGATATCGAGAGATATCGTGCATTGATTGAGAAACTT
>CAMWMO010000392.1 GCA_947175305.1 uncultured Lachnospiraceae bacterium | reverse complement strand
TATCGTGTTTTCCCCGGTGGTGGAGACCGTGTGGGAGACGGTGCTGCAGGAGGCGAAAGAGGCCGGCATTCCCGTTATTGTAATGGACAGAAGTGTGAATGTGGCGGATCAAAGTTTATATACGACACATGTGGGAAGTGATTCTGTGGAGGAAGGCAGACAGGCTGGAAGATGGCTTGAAAAAGATTTGGCTAAACAAGAAAAGAATAATGAAGATATCAATATCGTGGTGCTAAAAGGGACGGAAGGATCTTCGGCACAGATTGGAAGAACGATGGGTTTTGCGTCAGTGGCCGGTGAACATGGAAACTGGCATATATTAGAGCAACAGTACGGAGATTTTACCATATATAAAGGAAAAGAAGTTATGGAGGAATTTTTGAGACGATATGATGACATTGATGTAGTGATCTCTCAAAATGATGATATGACTATTGGAGCGATTGAGGCAATCAAGGAAGACGGCAGGACTGTGGGGGTAAATGGTGAAATTACGATTATTTCCTTTGATGCGGTGCATGATGCTCTTGAAATGGTGGCAGAGGGAACGATAAATGTGGATATAGAGTGTAATCCCAATCAGGGCGAATATATTTCCGATGTGATCAGTTTACTGGAAGCCGGACAGGAAGTAGAGAAACGATATTATGTGGAAGAGGACGTTTTCACCATAGAGAATGTGACAAAGGAAGTTTTGGACGAGAGAAGCTACTAGAGGGGAGAAGCAAATGCTGAAAGTGTTTTTGGTGGAGGATGAAAGTATTGTCAGAGAGGGACTGCGGGATAATATTCCCTGGCAGCAGTACGGCTATCAGTTTGTGGGGGAGGCCAGCGACGGAGAGATGGCTCTGCCGCAGATTCAGAAGACGAAGCCGGATGTGCTGCTTACGGATATCAAGATGCCTTTTATGGACGGTCTTTCTTTGAGTCGGCTGGTACATCAGGAATTTCCGGATATGAAGATCATCATTATGAGCGGCTATGATGATTTTGAATATGCCAGGGGAGCGATTCTGGTGGGAGCAGAGCAGTATCTGCTTAAACCCATTACCAGAGCTGCGCTGCAAAAGGTGCTGGCGGAACTTAAGACTAAGATCGAGGCAGAGCGGGAACAGAAGACCTATCAGGAAAAGTTTCAGAGTGAGGCCAGAGAATACGAGCAGTTTTCCAGAACGGATTTCTTTGTGAAAGTGTTTGAGGGACGTATGCCGGTGCAGGAGATCTATGAGGAGGCGGCGAAGCTTTCCATGAAGATCAATGCGCCCTGTTATAATCTGCTGATGTTTACGCTGAAGGAGAAGCGCACCGGAGAAAATATGGGAATGGAGTCGGAGGATTTTGCCAGAAAAAGGGAGGAACTGCTGCATTATTTTATCCGCTATCCGGAAAATCTGGTTTTTCGGTGGAACGTAAATACCTACTGTGTACTGATCAAGGGCAGCGTGGAGCAAATGCAGGAGCTTACAGCGAAATCTCTGGAGAATGTGGAGCGGATCTGTCAGCCGGCACAGGAGAATCTGGACTGGTATGTGGCGGCAGGAGAGCCGGTGGAGCGCTTGAGCCTTTTGGCGGAGTGCTACAGCAAGGTGAATCATTTGTTTTTGTATCGATTTCTGATGCCCCATGTACATATATTTACGGGGGAGATCATCAGTCGCAATATGCCTGGAGAGGAAGGCGGCAGCAGGATCGCTGACATTGATCCCGCCAGAATGGAGCCGGAGCTGATCCGGGATTTCCTGGTGCGTGGAACGAAGGATGAGATTGCGGATTTCGTGGACAATTATCTTCTCGCTGTGAAGGAGGCATTGCAGTCGGGAGCGTTTCGGAATTATCTGACGCTGCATATTTATTTTGTCACGCTCTCCTATGTGGAGTCCCAGGGCGGCGACAGAGAGGAGCTTGCCCGGCTGATGGGAAGTGAACTGGTACCGGAGGGACAGTATGACGAGGAGATGATAAAGAACTATTTTTATAGCTTGATAGAAAAGGCCATGGAACTGAGGGACAGAGAATCGGATAACCAGAGCAAACGAATCTTAAAGAAAGCGCTCTTATTTATAGAGAAAACTTTTCGCAGGAGACGATTTCTCTCAATTCTGTGGCGGGAGAAGTCAACGTAAGCGCCAACTATTTCAGTGCGATCTTCAGTCAGGCCATGCAGGTGACTTTTGTGGAGTATGTGACAGGCAAACGGATGGAGAAGGCGAAACGGCTCCTCAGACAGACGCAGATGCACACCGGCGAGATCGCCTCGGAGGTGGGATACAAGGATCCCCATTATTTCAGCTTCGTCTTTAAGAAGACACAGGGCTGTACGCCGAGGGAATATCGGGCTGGGAATCTGACTTAAATATGTGCGGGGCCGTCGCTTTCTTTGCGTACCAGCTCCCAGGGAATTTCCTGGGAAACGGCGGGAATACCCTTTAGCTGCTGAATCATGGTTTCGGCAACCCGGGAGCCCATTTCGTGGGGACGATGGGTCAAAGTTGTGATCCGTACCTTGCTCAGATCGCTCAGGTAACTGTTGTCGAAGCAGACTACGGAGACGTCCCGGGGAACCTGAATGTGGGCGTAGGAAAGCTCTTTTATCAGCCAGTAGGCGATCTCGTCGTTGTAGCAGATAACGGCAGTGCAGTTGCCCAGACGTTCTTTGATGTAAGCGGCAAGGAAGCGGGTATCCTGTTTCTTTTCCAGAGCCTCCACATCCTGTGTCTGAAACCATCCTACATGTCGGTCTTCCAGCTCGTGACCCAGATCCCGCAGGCATGAGACGGCACCCAGATAGCGTTCGGGGCCCTGCTTGTCATCCATCCTGAAAAGTCCGGCGATGCGCGTATGGCCCAGATCTGCCAGAT
>CAMWMO010000391.1 GCA_947175305.1 uncultured Lachnospiraceae bacterium | reverse complement strand
TTTTGCAGGAGCAAATACTTGTTCTCTGCGATTGCCTGATGGACAACATCAAACAGTCGAATTTCCCGTACAGAGTAGTCTTTTTCCGTATGTTCGCTCCGGGCGCAGTAAAGGGCCTGCTCCGTAAAGCGATTTGTTTTTTCAAGCTCTACCAACAAATCCTTTGTAAAGTCGGAACGGTGATTTTCACAAAGAAGTTTCATAGCGGTGATGGGTGTTTTAATTTCATGTACCCATTGTTCAATCTGGTCTTTATACTCGGTGCGTTCCCGCTTGACCGCGCTGATCTGCTCCAGCATGGATTTTCCAGCCATTTTCAAAATCTGATAATATACCTGATCGTCAGTACGTTCTGGCCTTCCCATAACCTCGGCAATCAAATAGCGTTCCTCCAACTGTTCGGCCATAGCCAACAGTTTATCCAGTTCTGATTTTCGATCACAGTACGACTTCCGCAAATAGCCAACTAAAACAACAAGCCAAACCGATAAAATGAGTATGATACTATCAAAACTGTTTCCGTTTACCCGCAGGAACAGTGTCAGCGCAATCATACAGAGGAAATGCAAGAACAAAAGCGGAAGTTTCTGTTTCCAATATGCTTTGCCGTTCATAATGTGTACCCCTGCCGGTGCTTCGTCTTGATAAAATCCATCAGGCCGATGGAAGCCAATTTCTCACGGATGCGATTGATGTTGACGCTCAAAGCATTATCGTCTATATAAACCTGATTATCCCATAGGTATTCCACTATGTCGGCACGGGCGCAGATCACTCCTGCGTGTTTGAACAGATAGCATAAAATTTTCAGTTCATTCTTCGTTAAATCAGCCTGCTGTCCAGCATATTCAATCTTGCTGGTATCCAGATGCAGAATAACTCCCTGATAGGTTAAGTTGGTCTGTGTCTCCGTAGGATAGGCGCGTTTCAACAAAGACGCGATTTTTGCCAGCAGGATTGCCGTATTATAGGGCTTTGTGATAAAGGCATCACCACCCAACATGATACTGTTCAGTTCGTCCATATCTGTGGTGCAGCTTGTCACAAAGATAATCGGTACATTGGAGAAACTGCGAATTTGCGAACAAATGGTAAAGCCGTTTGTTTGCGGCAACTTTATATCCAGCAAAATCAAATGTGGCTGGACAGATTTAATGGTTTGAATCGTAGCAGAAAAGTCCGTGACTGCCGATGCCGCATAGCCATTTCCATTCAGAAGCGTTATAAGTTCTGCCTGTATTACAGGGTCATCTTCAATTACAAGTATTTTTGACTTCATCGCACCGCCTCCATTACCGGATGTTGTAGCAATAGTATAGCCCCAAAACCCCCCTCAACGCAAGAGAAAGAATAGCGGTGAATTGAATGATTAGAGTAGCGGCAAGCAATGCGCCGGTATATACCCGACGCGTGCTTGTTGGTGGCTGACCGCCCCCAAACCCCTGTAAAACCGGGCGCTGGTGCGCCCGGTTTTTTAAGCCGCCTTCGGCGTCTGCTGTTACCCGCAGGGAGAGAAAAATCATCACCGCGCCTCCTGCTGGCGGTCACGGTTTTTCTCTTTTTCGGTCACGCCCAATATCCGCTCCACGTTGTTTTTGGCGGTGAGCAATTCTATCATTTTTGCCTTTGCCTGCTTGTATTCTGGATACCGCTTTCTGTTCTCGGCATACAAGGTGGCATACTCCTGTTTCAGCGATTGCATGGATGGTAGCTTTTTCAAACCGAGAGAATTGAAGTACCGCTTCGCCGCTTGACAACCTTCAATCTCGCTGGTATGCTGTTCATAAAACTTGGCTTGTTTCCTGCCGGTTAGTTTCCGATATTGAGCGTAAACTTCACGGGTCTTGGAATACGTTCCGATATGCCGTTGCAGTTCGGAAATGTCTTTCATTCTTTGTTCAGCGGCTTTCATCTGGTCGCCCAAATCGTTGAATTTCTGCGCCGCCGCATTACAGGCTTTTTCCAATTCTCCCAAATCGGTCAAATTGTTCTCCTGCAAGTACATAACCGTTTTTGCCATCTCTTTGAGATTGAAAATTTTTGCCCAATGCTCAAATCCAGGAGAATTAGCCTGCTGCATCTTGGCCTGAATATCAATGAGCATATTTGGCTTGGAGGACGCTGCCGCTCTTGCTTTGAGGGCGACAATTCGCTTGCCGGAAATGCGCTCCATAATCGCCGCTTCGGTGTAATCGTCACCGAGAGAATCACAGCGGACGAACCTCTTGCCGTTCGGAATTTTGAATGCTAAGTGTTTGCCCTGCTTGACCTCCACACCTGCCGCTTTTATAGCGGCGAGGAAGCTGTCAAAGTCCTTGCAGCCATGACCGAGGGCGGTGTCAATCAAGCCCTCTACCTGGCCCCGGACGGTAGGCAGCTTATCCTCCCCCAGCCATGTGCCATAGCTGCCCCGGCTGGGCTTCAGCTCCGCGATAACGGACAAGCCATTTTCCAGGCATAGCATATCAGAAATTTTGCGAACCGCAAAGGAGGACTGCCAGAAATTTCGGAATTTTCTGGTGCAGTCCAGAGCGGTGGAATTGAACACGATATGAGAGTGGATATGGTGCTTGTCCACATGGGTACAGACGATGAAAGCGTGTTTTCCTTTGGTCAGCGACATGGCGAGATCATAGCCGATTTTGTTTGCCAGTTCCGGCATGATCTCCCCAGGCTTGAAGGACTGCCGCAGATGGTAGGCGATCACATCATTGTCCTTCCGTTCCCTGCCGGTAATGACGGCGTACTGCCGCTTTGCAAAAAGAAACTCCTGGTCAGCGATGGACGGATTGCATTGATAAGCCGTGACCAAATCGCCGCCGTTGGTTTTCTCTGGATTCTCCACATAGTCCGTCACCC
>CAMWMO010000390.1 GCA_947175305.1 uncultured Lachnospiraceae bacterium | reverse complement strand
CCATCATCTCAATCACCCGACCGGACTCCCGACAGGCTGTCTCCCCGGAACCCACACCATCAGAGAGAAGCACCAGAAGCCTGCCTGTATCCGCTTCGTAGAAGGAATAGCTGTCTCCCGATACCTTCTCTGTCTCCTTCACAGCCTTCGCAAATCCTGTCAGTAAGTGATAAGGCGGTTCCTCCAGAAAATAATAGGTAGTATACTCTCCGGCCAGATACTGCGGCGTATTTTTCGCCACACATAACCTTCGATTCATAGCCACCGACAGATAATCCGCCACATCTTCCGTGGCAATGTACTCTGTCTCTCCGAAACGCTCCCGGCGGCCGCCGACCTGCCGCATGGTAAGACTGATCTCCCGGCGGTCGTTTTCGTGTTCCATCTCAAAATAATTTTTAAGAAGAATCCCCGATTCCTTTAAAAGCGCTGCTGTCTGTCGAAAACGCCGCTCTCCTATAGGACGATAGCGACAGGTTTCCCGTGCCACCGCCGCCATAATATGTGCCATTTCCTTTAAATGCTCCGCTAAAAGTCCCTGATTCTCCCGGATCGTCCTTCTGCAAAGGTACTCCTGCCTGTCCACCGGCTCGGCAGCTTCCACATCCTCCGCTTCCGCCTGTTCTTCTTCAAATAAATCTGCCAGATCCCGAAAGGACTCCGCATAAGTCAAAAGCTTTTGCCTGCCGTACTCCGGTATGATCTCCAGTCTCTCGTCCTCTTTCCCCTCTGCTTGTCTCCTCATAACATGCCGCCTCCATACATTGTACCAATTCTCAGATGCCATTGTCATAAAACATTTAAGAAAGAATTGCAACGCAATTCTTTAGTCGCAGGGTGCAGACCCTGCGACGGTCGATACCATCTGTTCAGACGGCACAGGCTATGCCCGAAAAACCCGTCTTAAACATATATATGAAGGAAGAACCAATAATATAACAAATGTTATAAATTATAAAAAGACAGATCTCAGACCCAGCCAAAATCTGTCTACTTTTCATCTTTAAAAATAATCTCGCCCTCGTACACCAGACCCAGCTTCTCCTTCGCAACCTCCTCTACGAATTTCTTAGTCTGTGTATATTTCCCGTACTCCGCGATCTCCTCTGATCTAAGCTCCTCCGCTTCAATCTCTTTTATCAGCGCTTCTTCTCTTTCCATGTAGGTCTGACGCTTCTCCCGCAGCTCCACACTCTTAATGGTAACCACGAGCATCATCATCAATACCACAGTGGTAACCAGAAGCATGGCCAACCGGTTCTGCCGCCTTTTACGATATGCTGCTTTCCTTGCCATGCCCTAAAAGTTTCCCCTCTCCACCAGCCTCAATGTTTACATAAAACCATTCTAATGGTTTTTATGCAAACCGTCAACCGTTTTTTAATAAATTCTTTACACTTTTTCAATCTTCTTCCAATGAAAAGAACAAACGTTTTCCCCGCATAAAATAGGCATTTTAGAGGTTTTAGCACAATTTGTAGAACACGAGATGCAAACCACATTATCTTGTGTAGCCATGTTGACATAATATTTGTGAATCTGTCACGGACTACTATTTTATACAAAAACATACCGAGCGTAGCACCCAGTACGGCAAACCATCTCAGTGTCCCGTCATTCTCTTTATAGAGCATATAAAAAACAGCGAGCCCGCAGACAAACCAGAAAAACAGATCTTCCACGGACATCAGAATGGCTCCATGCCGAATAAGCTTGCGAAATACACGGATCCAGTCATAAACAAAGGTAATGATCAGGCCCATAAGGACAGAATGTGTAAAAAAGGTCAGCTCCTGTACGATCTCCTGGCTCATATCCTACACCATCCCCTGCCTTGTCATTTAAACAATCTCGCTAATATAGATTCTCCCTTCGCACCGTATCCCGCAGTTTCCGAGTAGGTAAAGCTGTCGATCCGGCCGTCGATATCCACCTCTCCCTTATCCAACGAAAGCCTGCTGACGTGCAGCTCACTGCCCCTTATCATCAGCATACCCTGCTCCGTCTCCAGTAAGATCTCATTTACATCAAAGGAAAGCACATCATTCACGCCGCTTAAGGCACAGATCTTTCTGCCCGTAAGCATCAGCTTGTGCGGCTTTTTCCCGCTATGATTCAGATCCTCCATACACGCCCTCCCATTTCGCTGGTACTGATTCATTGTATGTCTGATCCGATCAAAATATGCTTTATGTGAGATAGCGGAATAATTCCTTGGCCTCCTCCTTGCGTACAGTCTCCTGCACGTCGAGGACTTCCACCTTAACCTCTTTATTTCCAAACTGTATCGCGATCACATCTCCCACCTTCACATTGGCGGAAGCCTTCGCCGGTTTATCATTGATAAATACCCTGCCCGCGTCGCAAGCCTCATTGGCCACCGTGCGGCGTTTGATGAGTCGTGATACCTTTAAATATTTATCCAGTCGCATTTTTTCCTCCTGTGTTCTCTCTTATACACGTAAAAGACCTGCATGCAGTGCATACAGGCCTCGTTAGCTTAATTTGAAATTTAATTATGCGTTGAGCATGTCCTTTAAAGCCTTACCAGCCTTAAACTTAGGAGCCTTGGATGCTGCAATCTTCATAACAGCGCCGCTCTGAGGATTTCTACCCTCTCTAGCTGCTCTCTTGGTTACTTCAAAAGTACCGAAACCAACTAACTGTACTTTACCATCTTTCTTCAGCTCATCAGCAACCACGTCCGTGAATGCCTTTAAAGCCTTCTCTGCATCTTTCTTAGATAAGCCTGCCTGATCAGCCATTGCTGCAACTAATTCTGTCTTGTTCATTTTGAACTCCTCCTCTTAAAATGAGTTATCATATTCTGACTGTTCCCTTCAGAAACTGCCTATCCATATTTATATC
>CAMWMO010000389.1 GCA_947175305.1 uncultured Lachnospiraceae bacterium | reverse complement strand
CTGCCTGATCCGGGGACTGATCTCCTGGCCGGGCGCTGCCACTGTCCTGCGGGGAAAGACCTTGAAGATCTGGGAGGAGGAGCCTGCGGATGCGGCTTCTTTTGCGGCGCAGACAGAGAGCAAAGAACCGGGTGTAGTGCTTGCGGTGGAGAAGGACGCCTTTTATGTGCAGACTGGATCCGGGGCGCTTAAGGTGACGGAGGTGCAGCCGGAAGGGAAAAGACGCATGGCGGTAAAAGATTTCCTGCTGGGCTATCCCATAAAAGCCGGCGAGATGTTTACAGCGTTTGCACCGCAATAAGGAGGAAGTGATATGGGACGATACGGATATTACGGTTATTATTACGATTCGAGTTATATTCTGGTTTTGATCGGAGCGATTCTGTGCATCTGGGCACAGTTCAGGGTCAGCTCCACTTATAAAAAATATGCCCAGGTGAGAAGCAGAACGGGCATGACGGGAGCGCAGGCGGCGCAGAAGATTTTACAGATGTCGGGAATCTATGATGTGCGGATCGAGCACATAGGCGGCAGCCTTACAGATCATTATGACCCGTCGAATAAGGTGCTTCGCCTTTCTGACTCCGTGTACGGTTCGACTTCGGTGGCAGCTATCGGGGTAGCGGCTCATGAGTGCGGGCATGCCGTACAGCATGATAAGGGATACGCGCCTTTGCAGATCCGTTCTGCGCTGGTGCCGGCAGCCAACATAGGTTCTAAGGCAGGAATCCCCCTGATCATTCTGGGCGCCTTTTTGGGGATGAACCAGCTGCTCATTCAGATCGGTATCTGGGTCTTTGCGCTGGCGGTGCTCTTTCAGGTGGTGACCCTTCCTGTGGAGTTCAACGCCTCCGGCAGGGCGCTTGCCATGCTGGGCAATTACGGTATGATGGAGCGGGACGAGGTGAGCGGCTGTAAAAAGGTATTGCGGGCGGCGGCGCTGACCTATGTGGCGGCAGCGGCGTCGGCAATCTTGCAGCTTTTGCGGCTGGTGCTTTTATTCGGCAGGAGAAACAGCAGGGACTAGGGCTAAAGGATCGCGTGTTATGAATGAAAGAGAGATCATACTGGATATTCTATTAGAGCTCGCTAAAGGGGGGGAGTACAGCAACGTTCTGATCGCAGCAGTGCTTGACAAGTACGACTATCTGGATGCGAAGAAGAAGGCGTTTATCAAGCGGGTGAGTGAGGGAACCATCGAGCGAAGGATCCAGATCGACTATGTGCTCGATCAGTACTCCAAAACGCCGGTGCGAAAGATGAAGCCCCTCATCAGGGAGCTTCTTCGCATGAGCGCCTATCAGCTTCTGTTTATGGAGCATATTCCTGATGCGGCGGTCTGCAACGAGGCGGTGAAGCTGGCTAAGAAGCGCAGATTCCAGACGCTGCAGGGATATGTCAACGGCGTTCTGCGAAACATAGCCAGAGGACGGGAGACGATCAGCTACCCGGACCGGGAGAAGGACAAGACGGCTTATCTGTCTGTGCGTTATTCCATGCCGGTCTGGCTGGTAGAACATTTTCAGAGGGCTTACGGGGAGGAGGCCTGCGAAAGGATCCTGCGGGCTTATCTGGAGCGGCGCACGGTGAGCGTTCGCCTGCGGGAGGGGCTTACGGAAGAGGAGCAGGAGAGGCTGCTTGCCGCCTGGCGGAAGGCCGGTGTAGAGCTGCAAAAGCATTCTTATCTGCCCTATGCCGTTGAGATACAGAAAGCGGCGGGAATCCACCGACTGGCAGGATATGGTGAGGGTCTTTTTGCGGTGCAGGATGTGAGTTCTATGCTGGTGGTGGAGGCGGCGGGAATCCGCCCTGGTGATACGGTGATCGATGTCTGCGCCGCACCCGGCGGGAAGACTCTTCATGCGGCGGACAAGCTTGGGGGTGCGGGAGAAGTGATCGCCTGTGATGTGAGTCAATATAAGACAGAACGGATCGGGGAAAACAGAAAACGTCTGGGTGTGGAAAATGTATCTGTCAGAGTGCAGGATGCACGTGTGCGGGATGAATCGCTTTTGGGGCGTGCGGATGTGCTTTTGGCGGATGTGCCCTGTTCGGGGCTGGGGGTGATCGGCCGCAAGCAGGATATCAAGTACCGGGTAACGGCAGAGTCACTGAAAGAGATACAGATCCTGCAGAGGGAGATCCTGTCGAATGTCACAGCTTACCTCAAGCCCGGCGGGATCATGATGTACAGCACTTGTACCATGAATCCCGGAGAGAACGAGGAAATGGTGGACTGGCTCTGCGATACCTTCGGCCTGGAACGGGTCAGTATGGCAGGACAGATGCCGGAGGCTCTTGCCGGGGAAGCAGATCAGGGCATGCTCCAGCTTTTGCCGGGGGTGCATGAGACGGACGGATTTTTCCTGGCGAAGCTGAGAAAGAAAGCGGAGTAATATGGAAAAGAAGGATATAAAATCCCTTAAATTGGCGGAAGTAAAGGAACAGATGGCGTTGCTTGGGGAGAAACCTTTCCGGGCGGTGCAGCTGTATGAGTGGATGCATAAGAAGCTTGCCAGAGGATATGAGGAAATGAGTAACATTCCTCTGGCTATGAAAGAAAAATGTGGGGCAAACTATAGCTATACGGCGCTTCAGACGGTGGCGGTACAGGAATCGTCATTGGACGGCACGAAGAAGTATCTCTTTGCGCTCTCTGACGGCAATGTGGTGGAGAGTGTGTGGATGCGGTATAAGCACGGAAATTCGGTTTGTATCTCCTCTCAGGTAGGATGTCGTATGGGCTGCCGGTTCTGTGCGTCCACTCTGGACGGGCTGGTGCGGAATCTGACGCCCGCAGAGATGTTGGATCAGATTTACGCCATCACGCTGGAGACGGGAGAGCGGGTATCCAACGTGGTGGTCATGGGGAGT
>CAMWMO010000388.1 GCA_947175305.1 uncultured Lachnospiraceae bacterium | reverse complement strand
CTTTCAATGCGGTGTATGAGAAGTATTTTACCGAGAAGCCCGCACGCAGCTGTGTAGCGGTGAAACAGCTGCCTAAGGATGTGCTGTGCGAGGTGGAGGTTTTGGCTTATCTGAAATAAGAGGTTTACATAACTCATGAACAACGTTATTTTAATTGGCATGCCCGGCGCGGGAAAGAGCACGGCGGGCGTGGTACTGGCCAAGAAGCTGGGCTATGCCTTTGTGGATGCGGATCTGGTGATTCAGAGCAGAGAGGGAAAGCTTCTCCATGAGATCATATCCGAGCGCGGCGTGGAGGGGTTTTGGGAAGTGGAAGAGTCTGTAGGTGAATCAATTGAGGCCCACAGGACGGTGATAGCCACCGGAGGAAGCGCTGTCTACGGGCCGAAGGCTATGGCGCATTACCAACAGATCGGCACGGTTGTCTACCTTTCTCTTCCGCTTGCCGGAATCAGGGGAAGGCTCGGCGATCTGGATGAGCGGGGCGTGACACTGCGGGAAGGACAGGATCTGGAGAGCCTTTATGTGGAACGGCTTCCCCTCTATGAGAAGTATGCCGATATTACGGTGGCGTGCGAAGGGCTGGAGATCCGTGAGGTCGTAGAGCGGATCGCTCGTATGCTGCAGCAGTAAAATATCATTAAAAAATTGCATAATTTGTGAGAAAGTACAGAGAATATCAGAAAGGTAAGAAGATGGATATTCTCTGTTTTCTTTTCACGGAAAAGAGGTGTGATATGGATTATTTAAACGCATTTTGGGTAGGTGGCCTGATCTGTGCGCTGGTGCAGATCCTGATGGAGCGGACGAAGCTGATGCCGGGCCGTATCATGGTGCTTTTGGTGGTGCTGGGGGCAGTGATCAGCTTTTTTGGATGGTATGAGCCTTTTATGGAGTATGCCGGAGCCGGAGCCAGCGTGCCCCTTTTGGGCTATGGCAATATTTTGATGAAGGGTGTAAAGGAGGCTGTGGATGAGAGTGGCTTCATCGGCCTGTTTCAGGGCGGCTTTAAGACCGGTGCGGTGGGATGTTCGGCGGCATTGATCTTTGGTTATCTGGCAAGTATATGCTTTCAGCCCGGGACGAAAAAATAATTTTTGTGACTAATTCTTTGATAAGTGAAGACGATGTCAGATCGGTTTCGTTATAATAGATATAAGACAGAGGAGAGGGGGCAGAAAGATATCGGACGGGAAGAACAATTATCAGCGTTGATTGATTCTTACCAACATCTTGTTTTTTCTATATGCTATAAGATGACGACAGACTATTTTGCCTCCGAGGATCTGACACAGGACACCTTTTTGTCGGCATACCAGCATCTGGCAGAATTTGACGGAAAGCATGAGAAGGCGTGGATCTGCCGGATTGCCACTAATAAGTGTCTGGATTATCTGCAGAGCGCGGGAAGGAGAAGCATCCCCACGGCGGATCTGGGGCTGGAGGGCGCCAGAGCGCCGGACGGGCAAATGGCAGTCGGAAGCCGGAGCAGAGAGGATTGCGGAAACGATGCTGTGGTGAAGCAGACGCCGGAGAGTATCTGCCTGGAAAAAGAGGTGCGGGATACCTTGCTCGCCAGATGTCTTTCCCTGAAACCGCCCTACGACGAGATCGCAAAGGCTTACTACTATGACGAGCTGGACGCGGGCGAGATCGCGAAGAGGCGCGGCATCGGGAAAAAGACCGTACAGACGCAAATCTACCGGGCAAGGAGCATGTTACGCAGGATGTATGAAAAGGAGAAGGGCGCATGATACATAATATAATGGAAGAGAGAGAAAGGCGATCCGGACGGGAAGGCCCTCTCCCGGTTTCCTTTACCGATGAGGAGCTGACACGGCTGATCGAACAGGTGGAAGAGCGGGAGCTGATCCATGCGCCGGGGCATCTGAAGGAGAATGTGTTTCTTCAGCTTGACAGGCAGAGACGGGCGGCGAAAAAGCGGCAGCTTTTTTCCTACCGCGCCAAGGTCCTGGTGGGAATGGCAGCGGCCCTGACAGTGCTTTTCCTGGTGCCTGCGGACGGCGCGGAGAAGGCGGATAGTCCGCAGAACAGCATTTTGAGCAGTCTGCTGCCGGAGAAAGAGGCAGGCGGCGTGGACGAGTGGGAACAGGACGCTATCGAAAGGCAGCAGGATATCGACAAGACCTGGGAGCGATACCGGGAAGATCAGGAGAGAGCGGACGCGAGAAAGCAGTATTTTCAGGATGTAAAGGATAAATTGCAGAATATAGAAAATTGGGAGGTTGAATGATGATGAAGAAAAAGAAAAGCAGATTTTGGTTGTTCCTATTTTCACTTTTTCCGGGGGCAGGCCATATGTATCTGGGCCTTATGAGGATGGGACTCAGCTTTATGTTCGGTTTTATGCTGTCGGTTGCACTGATGAATATTACGGGGCTTGATGTGCTGGTAGTGCTGCCCTTAACGATCTACATATACAGTTTTTTCCATGCCAATAACATTGGCGGGATGGATGATGAGGCATTTGCGGCGCTGGAGGATGAATATCTTCTGGGGTTCGGCGATATAGACAGAGATCGTTTCAGGCTGGATCGTAGAAACCGGAATCTGGCGGCGATAGTGCTCATTATTCTGGGTATCTGTATGCTGTGGAATGTGGGCTTCGGGATGATTCGGGATTATATCGGCTGGGATAATCCGGTCATTAAGGCGATCTACTACACGATGAGAGACGATGTGCCCAGAGTCGTGATCGCCATAGTCATCATCTGGTTTGGCGTGACGCTGCTGCGAGGGAAGAAGGAAAGCAACCTGGTGGAGGAAACGTCCAGAGAGCAGATGAAGCAGATTGAAGAGATCGTGCAGACAGAGCCTGTCGCTTATAGACATCTCCGAGCCCACGAGACAAGAG
>CAMWMO010000387.1 GCA_947175305.1 uncultured Lachnospiraceae bacterium | reverse complement strand
TGGAAAATATGACTCATGACGGAGAGACTATGCCGGGGCTTTGCGGTATCGGACACACCCGCTGGGCGACCCACGGTGTGCCCAGCGACAACAATGCCCATCCGCATTTTAATGAGGCGGAGACCATCGCTGTGGTACATAATGGCATCATAGAAAATTACTTGCAGCTTCGTAAGATGCTCACGGAGCGGGGGTATAAATTTGTGTCGGAGACGGACACGGAGGTTCTGGCCCATCTGCTGGATTATTATTACAAGGGCAATCCTCTGGAGGCGGTCACCAAGGTGCTCCACCGCGTAGAGGGTTCTTATGCGTTGGGGATCCTCTTTGCGGATTGTCCGGATCAGATTTTTGCAGCCAGAAAGGATTCTCCTTTGATCGTAGGCCAGAATGAGGACGGCTGCTTTATCGCCTCGGATGTGCCGGCGATCTTAAAGTATACCAGAAAAGTGTACTACGTGGATAATCAGGAAGTGGTGCGTCTGCGGGCGGATCATATGCACTTTTATACGGTGGATGAGGATGAGATCACCAAAACACCGGTGACCATTGAGTGGGATGCCAGCGCGGCGGAGAAGGCCGGATATGAGCATTTCATGTTGAAAGAGATGTACGAACAGCCCAAGACTGTGACGGATACGCTGATGCCCCGCCTGAAGGATCAGGATATTGTGATCGAGGAGCTTTCCATGAGCGATGAGGATATTCGGGCGGTGAAGAAGATTCATATTGTGGCCTGCGGTTCCGCTTATCATGCGGGCGTTACAGGCAAGTATGTGATAGAGGGGCTTGCCCGCATTCCTGTGGAGGTGGATCTGGCTTCTGAGTTCCGCTACCGCAATCCCATTCTGGAGGATGGAGCCATGGTGGTGGTGATCAGCCAGTCCGGAGAGACGGCAGACACCCTGGCGGCACTCAGGGAATCCAAGGCAAGAGGCTTTCAGGTGCTGGGTATCGTCAATGTAGTGGGAAGCTCTATTGCCAGGGAAGCGGATAGGGTGATGTACACCTGGGCAGGACCGGAGATCGCGGTGGCGACCACTAAGGCTTACACAGCGCAGCTTGTGGCGCTCTACCTTCTGGCGATGAAATTCGGCAGAGTGCGCGGAGAGATAGACGATGCGGCCTTTGCCTCTCTGATAGGCGATCTGCGGTGCCTGCCGGATCAGATCGAGCTTTTGCTTAACAATAAAAATAAGATCCAGAGATTTGCCAACCGCTATATTGGTGCCAAGGATGTGTTCTTTATCGGCAGAGGCATCGACTATGCGATCTCTCTGGAGGGCTCTTTGAAGCTGAAGGAGATTTCCTATATTCATTCAGAGGCCTATGCGGCGGGCGAACTCAAGCACGGCACCATCTCCCTGATCGAGGAAGGGACGCTGGTAGCGGCAGTGTCTACCCAGCCCGAACTGTATGCGAAGACCATCAGCAATATGGTGGAGGTGAAGGCGAGGGGCGCCTTTGTGCTTGCAGTGACCTGTGAGGAGAATAAGGAGATCGAGAAAGCGGCGGATTATGTGATCTACATTCCGGAGACGAATCCTTATTTTGCCAATTCCCTGGCGATCATACCTCTGCAGCTTTTCGGGTATTATGTCTCGGTGGGGAAGGGTTGTGATGTGGATAAGCCCAGAAATCTGGCGAAATCCGTGACGGTCGAATAATCGCGTGAGAAAACACATTTTTTATATAAATTGAACACAAATTATACACAAATGGCAGATATACTGTGTACATGATCGACGAGGGGAAATAAAATGGAAATGGTACGTTTTATGAAAGGAGCGGCGATATGTACGAAAATAATTATCCAAACGACAGAATCTATCAAAATACAGGGTATCAGGACAGGAACACCTATGGGCAGAGCAGCCAGCAGGATTCCTATAACGGCAGCAACACCTATCAGGGAAGCACGGGCAGCTATCAATACGGCGGCGCTTACTCAAACAGCTATGGGCAGGTCGAGCAGAAGCAGGTAAAGAAGCCGAAGAAGAAGGGCGCCGGCTCCTATTTTAAGAAAGCGGCAGCGGCGGTGTCGCTGGGACTGCTTTTTGGTCTCTTTGCGGGACTGGGACTGTTTCTGGTGGAGTCGGCATCGGGAATGCTTGACAAAAGCGCTGAAACGACGGCAGGAACCCTACAGGAGACAGAGGACGAGGCGACAGAGGCGACGCTGTCCCAGATTGAGAAAGAGGCTGTGTCCCTGATCCAGCAGTCTGAGACAGTGACGGCTGTGGTGTCCGATGTGACCGGAGTGGTGGAGGAGGTAATGCCCTCCATTGTAGCAGTGAATAATCATTATACGGAGACCACCTCCTTCTTCGGGCGTGCCATGAGCAGTGAGGCGGATGCCAGCGGTTCCGGCATTATCGTGGGACAAAATGATTCAGAGCTTTTGATCGTGACCAATTACCATGTGGTGGAGGGAACAGATCAGCTTACGGTACAGTTTGCCGGGGACAGCGAGGCGAACGCTTTCATCAAGGGACAGGATATTTCCATGGATCTGGCAGTGATCGCAGTGCCGATGACAGAATTGTCGGACAGCACTTTGCAGCAGATCAAGGTGGCGACGCTGGGTAATTCCGACGAGCTGGTGGTGGGAGAGCCTGCCATCGCCATAGGTAATTCTCTGGGTTACGGTCAGTCGGTAACCACAGGCGTGATCAGTGCTCTCGACAGAACTATAGATCTGTCAAGCAGTTACGGCGGTGACAGTGTGAAGGGGACCTTTATCCAGACAGATGCGGCGATCAACCCCGGCAATTCCGGCGGTGCGCTCTTGAACATCAAGGGTGAGGTGATCGGTATCAACTCCAATAAGATTGGCGGCAGCGCCGTGGAGGGGATGGGCTATGCCATTCCGATCTC
>CAMWMO010000386.1 GCA_947175305.1 uncultured Lachnospiraceae bacterium | reverse complement strand
GTCCAGCAGGGCGCAGAACTTGGCCTTGACATTTTTTCTGCGGTCTTCGCTGATCTGTATCTTTCTGCCGTCTAACATCTCGATTTCTGTGGAGGACAGCATTTTAATATAATCGAAGTTTACAAGAAAAGACTGGTGTACTCGCAGAAAGCGTTCGTTCAGGGCGATGATCTGCTTTTCAATGTCGTTCAGCTTTCCATAAAATTGATTTTGGAGGGAATCTGTCCGTATCTCATCTTTTCCTGACAAGTGGATGGAGATGACCCTGCCGTTGCTCTCAAAACAGGTGATCCGGTCAAAAGGGATCCTGTGGCAGGCTTTTTTATAGAAAAAAGTGAAATAGCCGGCTCGCTTTCTGATCCGCTCGCAGGCGGCAAGAAAAATGGAGCAAAACGTTGTCTCATCTATGGGTTTTGAGAGAAAACGGAAAGGTTCTGTGCAGAACAGCTCCTTCAAGTATTCCTCATGCCCTGACATGTATACGATCAGGGCAGGGAGTTCTTTTTCCCGCAGCGCCATTGCGGTGTGGATGCCGTTCATATCTCCCATTTCAATGTCCAAATAGATCAGGTCAAAACCCGTTTGCTGTTCCGTGGCAGCCTTTAGCAGAGATGTGCCGTCAAAAAACACCTCGCAACTGATATCAATGCCCTGTTCAGAGGCTATTTTGAGTAGAAGCTGTTCTACCATCCCGGTCAGCGGTCGGTCATCGTCGCATATGGCAATATGAATCATCTATAGGTGCTCCTCTCCATCTTCACAATAAACTCCGCCGTCCCCGGCTCCAACTGCCGTTCTTTCGTCAGGACAAACCCGTGCCTTTCATAAAACCGGATCGCTCCGGTGTTTTTCTCTAATACAAAGAGAAAATTCGCCTGGCATTTTTGAATTGCAAAGTCGATCAGACTGGCCCCGATCCCCTGATTCTGAAAAAAGGAGTCCACATAAAGCTCCTCCACCCTGCCGTCCTCTACATGGAGCACGCCCTTTACAAATTCATCGTCATATACCCAGATTGGTTCCAGTAATTCGGGGTTTGCCAAATATTCCTGTGCCAGGGGAAGCACCTGTATCTCGCCGAAGGACACCTTGTCATTGCGGAAAATGGGCCGGTAGTTCATTCTTTTGGTAAAAACCAGTATTTCCGCGATTCTCGATATGTCCGCCGTGGTTGCCTTTCTGATGTGATTCATGGCTATCTCCTGTAAACGTTATAGGTTTAATTTCATATAAATAGAGGTTTCCATGGGGCTGTTATTGTAGCTCTCGATTTCATAAAAGCCAAATGTCTTATACATATGTATGGCGCTTTTCAGAAAGGGCAGTGTATCTAAGAACATATGGGAATAACCGATTTCTCTGGCGTCTTCAATGATTTTTTGCACCAGTATGTTACCGATATGCTGCCCTCTGAACTGTGGCCGGACATAGAGCCGTTTCATCTCGCAATTTTCGTCATCGATTTTTCGTAAGCCGATACATCCCGCAAGGGCATCCTCCCAATAAGCTAAATATAATCTGCCATGAGGAAGACCGTATTTTTGCTCCAGATGCTTTACTTCTTCGTCATAATTTTGCAGATTCAGATATTCCCGGAAGGTGCTGTCGCCCTCGATCAGCATATCTGTATATTCGGAAAATAAAGTTTCTACCGCCTGTGCATTATCATAGGCAGGTTTTATTCTCAGTTCCATTTTATCCTCCCTGAAAACTTTCATGAGCTGTTGATCCTATGACGATTATATCATATCTCATCGGAAATGGCAGTTCATGTCGGGAAAACGGCATCCTGTGTTTGGCTTTATTGAAAGAAAATCTGTGTGGGGTATAATAAATGCGGAAAGGCGGTGGCAGCTTGAAGATAGAGATTCATGTGGATGAAACGGCGGCAGATCTGGAAATTTCCGTTACCTGCAGACAATTAACGCCTGATGTGGAAAAAATGATAGCGGCATTGCGGATCATGAACCACCAGGTGACGGCAAAAAAGGATCATGAAATCCATTTGCTGGATACTGCGCAGATTATCTATATAGAAAGTGTGGATAGAAAATGCTTTGTTTACACGGCCGATGATGTATATGAATCGGAGCTTCGATTATACGAGTTTGAGCAGCAGCTAGAGGAATATGGGTTTTTCCGTGTGAGCAGATCATTTCTGATCCAGCTGCGCAATGTGCAGTCTCTGAAAGCGGATATTGACAGAAAGATCCGCATCACGATGTCGAACGGAGAACAGATCATGGCATCCAGGCAATATGCTGAGAATTTAAAGAAAAGATTAGGGGTGATATAGATGGAGGAAAAGCGAAACGTTTTTGATTATCTGGCACAGGTGTTGATCATATTTGGGTTTGCCATGCTGACGCTGAATGTTTTTTGTCTTGTCTTCGGAAATTCTGCAAAGGAATTTTCGGCTATGTTTGCTCTTGGAGACCAGGGCATTTCCACGCAGATTGTCTTTCAGTTTTTAGGGGTATCCGTTTTGCTTGTAGGGGTGCGCTTTCTCTTCTTTACGGATATTGTCATAAAGAAGATGCCCATCTGGATGAGGACCGTCTGTATGCTGACGGTGATCGTCATGATCATTGCAGGTTTTGTGATAGTGTTTGACTGGTTCCCGGCAGATATGTGGCAGCCTTGGGCGATGTTCTTTGTCTGTTTTATCCTGTCATTTCTGGGGAGCTATTTTGTGATGATGGTCAGGGAGAAGGCGGAGAATGATCGAATGGATGAGGCACTGCAGCGATTAAAAGAAATGGAGGAAAAGATAAACAAAAAAAATCAGCAAATCCCTTAAAGATGTATCTTATACACATCTGACGCTGCAGACGAATAGAGAGGTGTAGATCTAGGTGGTCGCCGTATCATTAAAAAAAAAAGGG
>CAMWMO010000385.1 GCA_947175305.1 uncultured Lachnospiraceae bacterium | reverse complement strand
GCGGTACGACTCTGATCCGGGTCACCGACAACGGCGGCGGCATCGAGAGAACGGATGTGGCAAATGCCTTTGTGCGGCATGCCACCAGCAAGATCACCTCTGCGGAAGATTTGACCAGATTAGTCAGTCTTGGGTTCCGGGGAGAGGCGCTTGCCAGCATCGCGGCGGTGGCGCAGGTGGAGCTGATCACAAAAACCCCGGAGGAGCTGACAGGTATCCGGTATGTGATCGAGGGAGGCGTGGAGAAGGAGCGTGAGGAAGTGGGCGCGCCCCAGGGAACCACGCTTCTTGTACGAAATCTGTTTTATAACACGCCGCCCCGCAAAAAGTTTTTAAAACAGCCTCGGACGGAAGGATCCTATGTGGCGGATCTGATGGAGCATCTGGCCATGTCGAACCCAAGAGTTTCCTTTAAGTTCCTTTTAGGTTCCCAGACCCGGTTTTATACGACAGGAAGCGGTGACCTTCGGGAGATCGTCTATCGTATCTACGGACGGGACATTGCCGGGGAACTCATGGATTTTCACTGTGAGCTTCCGGGAATGACGTTGACGGGGCTTCTGGGGAAGCCGGTGATCAACCGGGCCAACCGTTCCTATGAGATATTTTATATCAACGGCAGATACATCCGCAGCGCCCTGATCAGTAAGGCGGTGGAGGAGGGGTATCAGGAGTACCTGATGCAGCATAAATTCCCTTTCTGTATTCTCCATTTTCAGGTGGATACCGAAAAGGTGGATGTCAATGTCCATCCCTCCAAGATGGAGGTGCGTATTGCCGACGGCCCTGCCTTCCATGAGGAGATCAAAAACGCAGTATATCAGGCGCTGCATGCCCGGGAAATGATCCCGGAGGTCTCTTTGTCTACGGAGAAGGAAAGAGCCGAGGAGATCAGAAAGACCGAAAAACAGGCACAAAAAGAAGCACCGGAGCCTTTTGAGCAGAGCCGAATTCGGCAAACGATGGAAAAAGAGAGACAGCAGGAAACGGTTGAACAGACTAGGCGGCCCTCCGCAGTGCAGACATATTTGCAGGAAAGCAGACAGGGTGGATATGGTTACGATGAGGTTATGGCGGTTCCACGGGCGCAGAGCCTGCGGGAGACCACAGTGGAAGCCTATGGCGGGGCGGATTCTCCCGGAGAGACCGCCGCTATCCCCAAGGGAGAACAGATGGAGCTCTTTGATGACCGGCTTCTTGGCGCTGCGGCAAGAGCGCAGTATGAGATCATTGGACAGCTCTTTGAAACCTACTGGCTGATCTCTTATCAGGAGAAGCTTTTGATCGTAGACCAGCATGCCGCCCACGAAAAAGTGCGGTACGAGCGGCTGATGCGTCGTTTCCGGGAAAAGGAGATCGTCTCCCAGAGCATCAATCCTCCCAGGATCGTGACCCTGAATAACCGGGAGAAGGAGGTATATCTTCTCCATGCGGCGGATTTTGAAGCCCTGGGCTTTGTGGTGGAGGAATTTGGGGGAAACGATTACGCGATCCGCGGGGTGCCTCTGGATCTCTACGGCTATGCGGAGGGTGATTATTTCTATGAAATACTGGATGAGCTCTCGGAGGAGCCGGCAAAAGGGACGCCGGAGAGCATTCGCAACCGTATCGCCACCATGGCATGTAAGGCGGCTGTAAAGGGGAATATGCGGATCAGCAGACCGGAGATGGAGGCGCTGTTAGACGAGCTTCTGACGCTGGAAAACCCTTACAATTGTCCCCACGGCAGGCCCACGATCGTCTCCATGAGCAAATATGAGATTGAAAAGAAGTTTAAACGGATCGTCTAAATTTTGAGGAGGGTAACGGGAACAGATGGAATTGACTAAGCAGACTGGGAAAAGACCGCTTGTGATCCTGACTGGCCCGACGGCTGTGGGAAAATCTGCTCTGTCCATTGCTCTGGCAAAGGCCATAGACGGGGAGATCGTCTCCGCCGACTCCATGCAGGTGTACCGCCATATGAATATAGGATCCGCAAAAATCAGACCGGAAGAGATGGCGGGGGTGCCCCATCATCTGATCGATGTGTTGGAGCCCACAGAGGCCTTTAACGTGGTAGTATTTCAAGAAATGGCGAAGCAGGCTCTTGCGGAGATTTACGGGCGGGGGCGGATTCCCATTCTGGTGGGCGGCACCGGCTTTTATATTCAGGCGCTTCTCTATGACATCGATTTTACGGAAAATGATGAGGATACTGCACTTCGCCATTCTCTCGAAGAACTGGCGCGCAGAGAGGGGGCGGAGGCGCTATATGAGAGGCTTCGGGCGGTGGATCCGGCTTCCTGCGAGAGCATTCATGCCCACAATGTGAAACGGGTAATCCGTGCCATCGAGTTTTATGAAAAGACGGGGAAGCGCATTTCCGAACACAATAAAGAGCAGCGAGAGAATATTTCCCCTTATCGGGCTGCCTATTTTGTTCTAAACGATGAAAGGGAAAAGATTTATCAGAATATTGACAGGCGCGTGGATCAGATGCTGGCACAAGGACTGGTGGAGGAGGTACAGGCGCTCAGGGAGATGGGCTGCCATAAGGGTATGGTGTCCATGCAGGGACTGGGGTACAAGGAGATTCTGTCCTATCTGGAAGGGGAGATCACCCTGGAGGAGGCTGTATACCTGATAAAACGGGACACCAGACACTTTGCCAAGCGACAGCTCACCTGGTTTCGACGCGAAAAAGAAGTGATCTGGGTACAAAAAAACGATATCGACCAAAGCAGTCAAACATGTTTGAAATTTATGCAGGATTTCCTGCGCGAAAAACAGATTATCCTGTAAGGATATGTCGAAACGGCATGAAATATGGGGTTTTAAAGTGTTGGGATTGAAAATATAACGAAATTGCAAACTCATAAAATATGTTATTTGAAATAGAATGCGT
>CAMWMO010000384.1 GCA_947175305.1 uncultured Lachnospiraceae bacterium | reverse complement strand
GGGTTATATCACGACGGATCCTTTCTTCCGGTCAGGGAGACACAACGATTTAACCTTTAGTATGATCTACGCCTACAGCGAGAAATTCATGCTGGTGTTATCCCATGATGAGGTAGTGCATGGTAAGGGGACGCTGCTTGGCAGGATGCCGGGAGAACGGGCGAAGCAGTTTGCCAATCTGCGGCTGACCTACGCGTACCACATGACCCATCCGGGCAAGAAGCTGTTTTTCATGGGACAGGACATCGGAGAGTATGACGAGTTCAATGAGAAGCGGGCCGTGGAGTGGGAACTTCTGGAAAATAACGATCATAAAAAGCTGAATAATATGGTGGCGGCTCTGAATCAGTTTTATGTGTCCTCCCCTGCACTTTATGAGAAGGATACCTCATGGGAGGGATTTGAGTGGATCAACTGTATCACGCCGAATGCCTGTATGTTGTCTTATGTCCGTAAGGGCAGTGATGTGAAGGATATGCTGGTAGTGGTGGCAAATTTTGCCGACGCGAAGCAGGAATTCCGTGTGGGTGTTCCCTGTGAGGGGAAATATAAGGAAGTCTTTAATACCGACGATACAGCATATGGCGGAAGCGGTATTCTGAATAAAGACATTTGCGATACGATTGAGACGGAGTGGGATGGCAAACCATACGCCATTGATATGGTGAGCGCTCCTCTGAGTATCAGTATTTTCTCCTATACGCCCTATACTAAAGAGGAAAAGGCCGAGATAGAGCGCAAGCGTGCCGAGGAACTCCGCCTTGCAAAAGAGGCTGAAGAACGCCGTCTGGCAAAGGAGGAGGCCGACCGTACAGCGCAGGAGGCCGCAGAGGCCAAGGAGCGGGCCAAGAGAGCGGCACAGGAGGCCAGAGAGCTGGCGAAGCGTGCGGCGCAACAGGCAAAGGAGAGCGCGAAAACGGCGGAGCTTTTGGAGAAGAAAGCACAGGCGGCGGCGGAAAAGCTGCAGGAGCTGACTAAGAAGCCGAGAGTTGCGGCGAAGAAGGCACCGACGAAACGGACTGCTGCGAAAAAAATAGCTGTTACGAAATCTGTGGAGGAAAAAGAAACGAAAAATGATACAGAGAAGAAGTAGAGATTGATCATAGGATGTGCGGGAATGGAGAGCAGCATGGGAGAAGAGGCTATACAGACAGAGATCAGAGAGATTGAGTATATTGCGTCGGATGAACTTCAAGTGGGAGCGATAGAGAAATATTTGCAGGAACTGCCGGATAAACTGATCCGGTTTGGTGTCAGAATGCTGTTGGCGCTAGTGGTATTCTTTATCGGTGTACAGCTGATCAAGCTGATTCGAAAAATTTTGCGCAAATCTTTTGAAAAGCGCAATGTTGACGTGGGTGTGAGCCGGTTTCTGGATTCCTTTGTCAAGGCAGTGCTCTATATACTGCTGCTCTTTATGATTGCTTCTTACTTTGGGCTGGATGTCACCAGCGTGGTGGCATTGGTCGGTTCCGCCGGCGTGGCGATCGGTCTGGCAGTGCAGGGAAGCCTTTCCAATTTTGCGGGAGGCGTGCTGATTTTACTTTTACATCCCTTTAAGATTGGGGATTACATTAGGGATAGCGCGGGCAACGAGGGGACTGTGCAGGAGGTACAGCTCTTTTATACGAGGCTGATCACACCGGACCGTCATATAGTAGTAGTGCCAAATGGGGCGCTTGCCAACGGCAATATTTTGAATATGAGCACTGTCAACGAGCGCAGGATGGATATTAAGGTTGGAATTTCCTACGATTCGGATATTCGCAGGGCAAAAGAGGTACTGCTTGAACTTTTGGATGAAGATCCCGGGGTTTTACAGGATCAGGAGAAACGTGTGTTTGTGGATGAACTGGCGGACAGCAGCGTGATCGTCAATTTGCGCTGTTACAGCACGAATGAAATGTTTTGGGAGACGAAGTGGCGGCTCACGGAGAAGGTTAAATATGCGCTGGATGAGGCCGGAATCACCATTCCCTTTCCCCAGTTGGATGTGCACGGGCTGAATTGACTGTTACCATATGTATTTTTTCAAGAAATTTCTCTTGCAAAATGGCCGGTTCCATCATATAATAGTCATTGTTGTAAGAGATGTGCTGGAATAGCGCAGTCGGTAGCGCAACTGATTCGTAATCAGTAGGTCGAGGGTTCGAGTCCCTTTTCCAGCTTAAAAGACTCGTGAGAGCGGCAATGTCATTAAGTTAAGCCAAAATAAAAGGATTCTTATACCAATTATGGTATAGGGGTCTTTTTATTGGTAAAAATTCAAAGGAAAACAGCGAAAGGAATGGATATAAAAATGGAAAATCAGGAAAATGTATTCATTATGAGTCATCCGTTGATTCAGCACAAAATTTCACAGCTCAGGGATGCGGATACTGGGACAAGCGAGTTCAGAAAGTGCATTGAGGAGATCGCCATGTTGATGGGGTATGAGGCGCTGAGAGACTTGCCGCTGGAGGATGTGGAAGTACAGACTCCCATAGAAAAATGTATGACACCTAGGATAGCGGGGAAAAAACTGGCGATTGTCCCCATTTTGCGAGCCGGTCTTGGAATGGTAAACGGTATATTGGCACTGGTTCCCAGTGCGAAGGTCGGACATATCGGACTATACAGGGATCCGGAAACGCATGAGCCGCACGAATATTACTGTAAACTGCCCGAACCTATCGAGCCGAGAACGATTTTGGTGCTGGATCCCATGCTTGCCACCGGCGGTTCCGGATCGGCAGCGGTGGACTTTATTAAGCAGCATGGCGGCGTCAATATCAAGTTTATGTGTATCATTGCGGCACCGGAAGGGGTGGAGCGTCTGCGCAAGGATCACCCGGATGTGCAGCTTTATATAGGGCATTTAGACCGGTGTTTGAATGAACATGCATACATCTGCCCCGG
>CAMWMO010000383.1 GCA_947175305.1 uncultured Lachnospiraceae bacterium | reverse complement strand
ATGGGACACAGCCTAAAACGATTTTTAAGCTATTTCGGGATTTTTGTTCTGATCTTTGCCGTCGTGTGGATCATACAGTATATGATAGGAAGGTACATCGTCAAAAAATTAAACACGAATCTGCAAAAGACAAAGGGTGTCTCGCAATAAGCGAGATACCTCTCTTAAATCACCTGAAACGCTTTCCATTTCCCGGACTTTTCTCTCCGGAAAAAGATCACAGCACGGATGATCCAGTCACAGACCATGGCAAGAGCGATACCGATCACTCCCATATCCAGAGTAATTCCCAGAAGATAGGATAAAACCAGCCGTCCTAAAATGGTGGAGGCAATAGAAACATACATGGTGAATTTTACATCCCCCGCCGCCCGCAGGCCGTTACTGAGTGCCCCGGAAAAAGGAAATGCCGCCGCATTGAACACATTGTGAATCAGCACAAGCCAGATCACCAGCTGCTTCGTCTGCGGCTCCAATGCGTAGAACTGTAAAAAGACCGGGGTAAGCAGGAAAATCAGAAGATTCCATGCCGTCGAGAGTAACAGCGTTATCTTCGTGAGTTTCTTAAAATAATACTCCGCCGCCTCCACATCCCGATTCCCCATACACTGTCCGATCACTGTGATAAACGCAGGCCCCATGGATACCCCTGCTAAAGCCGCCATGGACCAGATACTCTGTGCCACCCCGTTTGCGGCGATCTGATAGGTGCCAAAGAGCGCCACGATACTGCTGAGCGCCACCTTCACCAACTGAAAGATCCCATTCTCAATACCATTGGGAACCGCGATATGTAAAATACGCTTCATCAGTTCTCCGTCCCACCGGAAAATCCATCTGGCTCGATAAACCACATCATTTTTCTTCTGAAAACAGAGCACGGTGATCACCACTGCTGAAAACAGCCGTGCTATCAGTGAAGGCCATGCCACGCCCGCCACCCCCGCGCGTAAAACGAATACACCAATGATGTTTCCCACCACATTGATCAGATTGGAAGCAATGGACAGATACATGGTCACACTGGTCTTACCAAGACTGCGATAGACTGCGGCTCCCGCATTATAAACCGCCAGCGCCGGATAAGAATAAGCGGAAATCCTCAGATAAGTAATGCATGCCTGCATGACAGAATCCTCTACCCTGCCAAACAAAAGCCGGAGCATACTCTGATTCCCAACAAGCACCAAATCAGCGATTATAACAGAGAACAACGTGGAGAAAAGCAAAAGTTGGCTGGCGGATTCTCCCGCCGAATCGTTCTCGTTTCTGCCCACATACTGACTGATCACCACCGCGCCCCCGGATGCCAGCGCTGTAAAAAGATAAATAAAGATGGTATTAAACTGATTGACCAGAGAAACTCCTGACACCGCGGATTCTCCCGCGTAACTGACCACAAGCGTGTCCGCCATCCCTACCAGCATAACCAGAAGCTGCTCCAAAAACAACGGAATGATCATTTTCTGCAGGTCTTTTCCGGAAAACGGCATCTGTCCTTCTCCCATGATTTTTATCTCCCGCAAACCACTTCCTGGCCTACAGACTTTGAAAGGCACTGTTCATTGCATAAGCCACGTCCTTGCCGCTCATGATAAAAAAGATCACATCCCCGCGGCTTTCAATGAGCGTGGTCTCCGCGCTGACGCAGACCCACTTATCCGGGTCGGCACTATTTTTCAATGCCTCCTTGGCCGTCTCCACATCTGCTTCATCCACACGCAGCAGCACACACTGATAAGCGACAGAGGACATTTTCGGCATGGATACCACCCCCTCCGTGTAGGTGATCTCATCGGTTCCCAGAATATAGCTTTCCAAATCATCAGTCAACTCCAACGTGTCAAAATAGTCCAGGCCCTCCCGAAAATCTGCGTCCAGATCTGCATTGGCATAGAGAGCCGCCATGATATCCTGCAATGACCCCTCCGGTCCTTTAGACGCCGTCTCCCCGCCACAGGCCGTACAGCACACCATCAAGATTCCCACAAGCAGCATGATCATTCTGCTTCTTATCCCATTCCTGTTCATCGTCTCAGCTCCCTTTCTGCTATTCTCTCACAGACACTTTCATCAGTATGTCGATCAGCTTCCCTTTTTATCCGCAAGAAGCGGCTTTATGGATTTATAAATGCTGCTGGATTTCTTATTATCGCCACTGGGATATTTTTTCATCAGCGCATTCATGATTCCCTGCTTTGTCTTATACTGCTGTATGATCTTCAGAACGTCCTCCACGGTCACTCCTTCTTCTTCCTTAATGACCGCCTCAAGCTTCGCCCGAAGCTCCTGTGTCTCATGGTCATGGCTGCGCCCTGTGATATCCGCGATCAAAGTCACCGATACTCCTCTGCTCTTCCAATAGCCGCTCAAGATTTCAAAACCCTTATCCTTGCTGACAATATAATACTGTGCGGCCGCTTTATTCGCGATCAGGAAACCAAGCTGCGTGGCAAGCTGAAAATCCAGCGCATTTTTGCTTCCCACCTCCACCTTACAAAGCTCGATGTCCGCCTTGGACTCCATGATCCTCCTGTGCTGATCAAAGGTGATACTGTCCGCATTCTTGCTGTAAAAAATACATACTTTATCCTCCGGATTCAGCATATGAATCCCATCCAATCCATCCTTCTTTACATTCTCAAAATCTATCAGATAATAGTTCATGTACTTTTCCTTTCACCAACCTGTTACACGTTTCCTCCGCTGTGCGCGACTATACTATGTATTGCTGTGAATCTTCTCCTGAGGCATCCAATGCATCATCAGCCGCTCCAGCTTGGACTGATCAATGGGCTTGGCCAGGAAGTCATCGAAACCGGCCTCCAGGTACTGCTCTTTCGCCCCCATGATCGCATTTGCCGTCAACATGATAACGGGCGTATCCTTACAGAGATTATC
>CAMWMO010000382.1 GCA_947175305.1 uncultured Lachnospiraceae bacterium | reverse complement strand
CGCGTCAAAGTCCACTGTCAGATAAGGTTTCCCGTCAGGCCGCGCCAGCGCCACACTATGAGCCTGCTCTCTCTCTATGACCAGCGCATCGTTGTCAAACAGATCCGGTGTAATGGGTAATATGCCGTCTCTCAGAGCATAGGTCTTTTTATCCCGCCCCAGCAGGCCTCCCTCGATACAGGAGGAAACCAGCTTCTTTTTCTCATCGAACACCAGTCGATACTGGGTCTGGTCTGTTCCCGGGTCAATGGGACACAAAAAAGCCGGATGGCCGCCTATGGAGAACCAGATAGGCTCCTTTGCCTGATTACACACCCGCCATTTTACCACCACTGTGCGCTCCGTGATCTCATAGCCGAGTTCCAGCAAAAACGGATAAGGGTATTTTTGCAGAGTCTCCTCATTGGATTCCAGAAAAAACCAGATCTCCGACGCCACCTGGCTTTTCAGCCGAAACTCCATATCTCTTGCAAAACCGTGCTGCCCCATGGCATACTCCCTGCCATCCACCCGGTATCTGCCGTCTTTTAGGCCGCCCACGATGGGAAAGAGCACCGGCGAAGTCCGTCCCCAATAGGCCGGATCCCCCTGCCACATATATTCCCTGCCATCCGGCAGGCTCTTTAAGGATTTCAGCTCCGCTCCCAGGCTGTCCACCTGTATCGTAGCCTTATCGTTGCTTATCTGAAATAATGCCATAGCCTTCTCCCCCTTATCCTTCTTGCTATCATACCACAGCTTCCTCAAAAAAGATATCTTTTATTCCCCCACGATTTCCCGGTACGCCGCTGCCACGTCTTTCGCAGGCACCCCTGCTATTTCATTCCGGTCTGTGCCGCCGGTAAGCAGACCCACCAGATATCCGCAGCCGTCAAAAATGCCGCCGCCGGACATTCCCTCCTTGGCAAATCCCCTGCCATAGAGCATATAAGCGTCAAAATCCTCGATATATCGGACAGGTTCCTCCACCACCGCTTCCTGATACAGCATCTCTTCCACCTCACGGTCCGCACCCAGGCAAAAAACCGCTGTTCCCCTCTCCGGACCGGTGCTGCTTTCCTCATCTACCGCCACATGGCGAAGTGCAAGCAGAGTCTCCACCGCAAACTCACTGCTCTCCACCTGTAAAAATCCCACATCACAATTCCCGGCGCTGCCAAGGCATCTGGCGCTCATAAAATACCCCTGCGGGAACCAGACAATACCCTCCGCATCATCCCAATACTCCAGCACATGCCTGTTGGTGGCAATGATCACCGCATCAGCCGTCATGGCATAGATCACGCCGCTGCCATAGGCCTTCCCCATGATCACCCGCACCACGCAGTTTTCCACGTTCCCGCGGGCCGCCTCCATGTCCTCCTTTTCCAGAACAGGACATTGAAGCAGCTTAAGCGCCGCCAGACCCTCGTAAATATCCTGATCGTTCACCGTCCGGATCAGATGGGGCGGCAGAGACGGCTCTTTCGCCTGCGCGTCCGCTACCGGCAGAGATATGCAGAGCAAAATTATAATAACTGCCGCTATTTTATTTCTTTTCCCACAGGAAATCACTTGTCTCTCCTTGTCCTCAAATACCTTTCACAGGGGCACAGAGGATTTCTCCCCTGTGCCCCTGCATAATACGCATAAGCAGAACGGTAAGCCGGGTTATGTCGTGAATGATCATCTATCTAGGAGTCTCGTCGCCGAGACCCTCCAGCGACCTACCTGAAAGCAGACCGGGCCGGCCTGTCGCTCTCTGTTTGGTCTTGCTCCGGATGGGGTTTACACAGCCCGTCCCGTTACCGTGACGGCGGTAGTCTCTTACACTGCCATTCCACCCTCACTCTGCAGCTTAGCTGCAGGGCGGTTTCTTTTCTGTTGCACTGGCCTTGGAGTCGCCTCCACCGGACGTTATCCGGCATCCTGCCCTATGGAGCCCGGACTTTCCTCGTCTGTACCCTTTCGTCTGTACAGCCGCGATCATCTGTTCTACTTAATCAAAACACTTAAACTTCAAAGCAGCTTCCCCCCACAAACTCTCTGCACAGGGAGTTTTTCGGCAGTTCTTCACTGCTTACTCCCAGAAAATATTCCAGGAACTTTAACAACCGTTTTGCCTCGTGGTACTCCGGTTCACCCTTCTGTATACTGAACAAAAGCGGCTCCGCATACTGTTTAATAACTGCAAGTTCATAGAGCATCGCTGAATTAAACATGGCATCCGCTTCCTCCTGGAAGGGGAATATGTATTTCTCCTCGCCTCTCCTGACAGAGCCCCACATGGAAATGGTTCTTGCCGCCGAGGCGCCTCTGGTTCTGGCATCCCGCACGAGACGGCGAAGCAGCCGGTTATCCGTGGTGGGAATCCGGTTGTGCTCATCCACATTCAAGGTGGTGAGGGCGCTGATATAAATCTTATATTTGCTCTCAGCCGGCAGAGAGTAGGACATTTTTTCATTCAATCCGTGAATTCCCTCTATGACCAGAATATCATCCGGACCCAGACAGGTTTCTTTTCCGCTGTATTCCCGTTTTCCGGTTTTAAAATTAAAGGTGGGAAGCTGTACGCTCTTTCCCTCCAAAAGGGCTGTCATATCCTGATTAAACTGCTCCACATCCAAGGCCTCCAGGCACTCATAATCCGGCTTCCCGTCTGCATCCAGAGGCGTTTTATCGTGATTCAGATAATAATTGTCAAGCCCGATGGGATGAGGCTTTAGTCCATAGGTTCTGAGTTGGATAGACAGCCTGTGGGAGAAGGTGGTCTTGCCGGAGGATGAGGGTCCAGCAATCATCACAAACTTTACACCCTCGCGCCTGGCGATATCTCTGGCAATCTCTCCAATCCGCCTCTCCTGCAGCGCCTCCTGTACCAGAATCATATCGGAAATACTGCCGCTGCAGATCTGATCATTCAAAT
>CAMWMO010000381.1 GCA_947175305.1 uncultured Lachnospiraceae bacterium | reverse complement strand
TGGCTTCCGTACTATATTCTACACGGAAACCATATCTTTCACAATATTTTTCTATCTGCTTTACAACTGCTTACAACTGCGCTAACAACTTCTCTACACTGACTAACTTAACACACAGTACAAATACATCCGTAGCCGCAGCCATCTCCTCTGCTGTTGGATAGGTGGGCGCAATACGGATGTTGCTGTCTTTGGGATCCTTACCGTAAGGGAAGGTTGCCCCCGCGCCGGTCAGCACCACGCCTGCCTCCTTACACTTTGCCACAATCTCTTTCGCGCAGCCATCCATCGCATCAAAAGAGATAAAATAACCGCCCAGCGGCTTCGTCCATTCCCCGAGGCCCAGACCGCCCAGCTCTTTCTCCAGCACGGAGAGCACAGCCTCAAATTTAGGCCGTATGATATCCGCATGCTTCTTCATATGAGCCAGCATTCCCTCCACATTCTTAAAAAATCTGGCATGGCGCAGCTGGTTTACCTTGTCATAGCCGATGGTCCGCAGCGTTAAAGTTTTCTTGATATCCGCCAGATTCGCCGGAGAGGATGCCATTGCCGCTATACCCGCACCGGAGAAAGAAATCTTGGAGGTGGAGCAGAATTCATACACAATATCCGGATTGCCAGCCTTCTCGCATTCACTCAGAATCTCCAGAAGCGTATCCTGCTTATCCTCATAGAGATGATGCACTGCATAGGCATTGTCCCAATAGATACGGAAATCCTTTGCTGCAGGCTTAAGCGCCGCAAATCTCTTCACCGTCTCATCCGAGTAGGTGACACCTGACGGGTTAGAATACTTGGGCACACACCAGATACCCTTCACCGCCTCATCCTCAGATACATATTTTTCCACCAAATCCATATCCGGTCCATCGGACGTCATAGGGATCGTGATCATCTCAATACCGAAATGCTGCGTGATCGCAAAATGTCTGTCATATCCCGGTACCGGACACAAAAACTTTACCTTATCTAATTTACACCAGGGCGTAGATCCCATAACGCCATGAGTTACAGAACGTGAAACCATATCATACATAATGGAGAGGCTGGAATTTCCAAACACAATCACATTTTCCGCCGGAGCTCCCATCACATCCGCCATGAGATGCTTTGCCTCCGTGATACCGTCCAGCAGACCATAATTTCTGGTATCTATCCCCTCCATACACTTCATATCCGAATCGGATTTTAAGACATCCATAAGAGCCATTCCCATATCCAGCTGTGCCGGTTCAGGTTTCCCTCTGGACATATCCAGCTGTAAGCCCTTTCCTTTTGCATCCGCAAACTGCTTCTCCAACTCAGCCTTCTGTGCTTCAAGTTCCTCTCTGGTCATCTCTTTGTACGGTTTCATGATTCCCTCCTGTATCGCCTTTATAATATTATTGAATAATTGTATACAATCATACACCGTTATTCATTCTACTATAAATACACTCATTTCACAAGTATGCAGATGTCATAATTTTCTCTCTCCATGAGAATATTTTATGGCAAATTTGACAAACAAATACAACATAAGCAGATTTGGGATGCTTGTGTCTTAGGCGGTCCCTATACTTCTTATTTTTGGTTACTTTTTTACTAACAGTAGATTTTCATTTACTAAAGCGGCAGTCACACAAAATTAGTCTTCATATCTTTCATATTCGTCATAAATATCATAATGCTCCAAATCCGGCCATATCTCGTACCAGTCAATTTCTTCCTCTTCTGCAATTTTTGCTATATTTTTGCGAACAACGAGGCTTTTGATATCCGGTAGGTTGAAGTAAGTTGACGGATTATTGTAAAGACTGCTGCGGTTAAAATCTTCGCTTCCACGGATATATAGGTTTTGAAGGGATTCATATGTTTCATATCCGTCTTCAATCTCACAGTAATTACTTATGGATGCTACCGTTTCGTATCCTCCCGGTATTCTTTCCCAAATAGCCAAACATATTTTATCTGTCATCTCTTTTTCTTCCAGAACTGCATTGACAGCTTCTACCATGTTTGCCAGCACATTTTCATCTTTATAATCTTGTACAGTATACTCATACCAAGCAATTTCACCTGAGTTACTATATTCTTTGGCATGATAATATACTTTTCTTCTTCCTACCGCTTTATAAATTGCTTTTGAAATATCGTCATTGGGTCTTTGATTTGATTGAAGTACAAATACATCCCCGCATCCTGTCACGATCATTACTAACAGTAGTGTAAAAATTAATGTGCATATTTTTGCCATTCGGTTTTTCATTGTTATCCCCCATCAATATACTGACAGAATATTGGAAAACTACTTTTGTAGTCATACGGCAAGAGACGAACCGCTTACCCGTTTTGGAACGCACTATAATCATAATATACACCTCCCCCATTGACAAGTTTCTCTTTCCCCTATGGTTTGCTATGGATGATGGATACCGTCTTTCTTCTCCTGCTCATCACCTAACAAACAAAACAGGGCCACATCGGCCCCGTTTGCTTAAAGATTATCCTTAGCGTACATGCTTTCTCTGTAATTCTTAATTTTGGTAACATCTTACTAAAAATAGTTTTTCATTCGTTTAAGCGGCAGGCTCTGAGACTATTCCTCAAAAATTCTATAATGCTCCAAATCAGGCCATATTTCGTACCAGTCGATTTCTTGCTCTTCCAGACTTTTATTGATGCCTTTTTCCACTATTACAGCTTTAATATTCTTCAAATTTTCATAGGCTGATACTTCATTATACCTTTTGTATTCTCCATGAGCACCACGGACTTCTAAACATTGAAGGGTTTCGTATGATTCATATCCAGTATCGTCCTCATAGTAATTTGACAGGCATGCCATTGTACGGGTCCCTCCCGGTATGACTTCCCAGATTACTAAACATATCCTTGAGTTTATGTTATCCTCTTTTAGTTT
>CAMWMO010000380.1 GCA_947175305.1 uncultured Lachnospiraceae bacterium | reverse complement strand
CGGAGTTTACGAAACTGACCACCATGACCGGACAGGCTGACGAAGACTGGATCACCGCTGTAAAGAGCACGCCCACCAGCATACCTGTGAACCGGTTTGTGGTCAGCCGCTCCAGTATCCCTCTCAGCCTGGCGCCCGCCACCTTCTCGATGCTGTCGCTCATAATACGCATACCGTACAAAAACAGCCCCAGGCCGCCCGCCATGGATAGAATGATAGATAGGCTCATCTCAATTCAAATATCCTTCCTTTGTTCTTTTCGCATTGAAAAGCTACATATCCTATTGTATCGAAAAAAAAAATGTCTTACAACCCTTTTCGACAAAAAATCATCGCCATGTGCTCCCCGCCTCCACGTCCTCAGCGATCTGACAACGCAATGCCTCCACATTGTCGAATGTGTGCTCTCTCCGGCGAAAGGCTAAAAGTTCCACCTGAATTTCACTGTCATAGATTTCCCCGTCAAAATCATAGAGATACGTTTCTATTCCCAGAATCCGTTCCTTCGAGACAGTGGGCTTGTACCCCACATTGGAGATGGCGCGGTATACCTTTCCGTCCACGATCCCTCTGGCGTAGTAGACCCCGTTAGGAGGCAGAAGCTTCTCCTCTGCCGGGATCAGGTTGGCAGTAGGCATTCCCAGCGTCCGTCCCAGACGCCTGCCGTGCACCACCCTGCCGCTCACACTGTAAGGCGCACCCAGCATTTTGCAGACCTCTTCCATCCTGCCGTCACGAACCGCCTCCCGCACTCTGGTAGAACTGACCTCCTCCCCATCCACGCGAACCTTATCGATCAGTTCCACCTGATAGCCATAGTTCTTCGCGCAGCGGGCAAGAAGCGCATAATCTCCCGCTCCGCCTTTTCCAAAGGAAATATCCGGCCCTGCGCACAGATAGGCCGTCTGCATCTGGTCTGTCAGATAACGGGAGATAAAATCCACCGGCTCCGTAGCTGCCGTCTCCCGGTTCAACGGAAACTCGATCAACACATCGATCCCTATCCGGGCAAAGACCGCCCGTTTTTCCTCCCTGGTGGATAATGCCTTCTCCTCCCCGCCGAAAAAAGAGGCCGCCGATGTGTCAAAGGTGAACACCACCGTGGAAAAGCCCTTCTCTTTCTGCTCCAGCACCCTGTTCAAAAGTTCCCGGTGCCCCAGATGAATACCGTCAAATTTTCCCAGGGCCACGGCGCTTTTCTCCTGTAAATGAAATTCTGTTTTATTTTCTATGATCAACATGCCGTCCATCTCACTTTTTTCATTCTGACGCTCCTTATGCCTGTCCATAAAATAAGGTTTTTACAGGAATCATAAAAACATCTTCACAGGTCTTGCCGCATCCGGCCCGCTCAGATACTGATAAATACCATAAAACCTGCCTTCCTCATCGTACATCCGCACCTGTTCCGCCTCCTGCAGGCGCACATTTCCTGAAAACATCCGCCCCGGCAGCCGATTTCCGTTCTCCAGAAGCCGTCGTCCTTCCGGCGTCACCTTGACCTCCCGGCACTGTCCGAACACGCCGTCCGGCGGTATTATAACGTCTGATATTTTATCTTCATCCCTCAGACGCTCGATCTGGGAGAGCGTGAGCGCCCCCTCTATGTCAAAAATTCCCACCCGGCTTCTCTGAAGAGCCGTCATTACGCCGCCACAGCCTAATTTCTCCCCGATATCATGACAGAGCGTCCGAATATAGGTCCCCTTGGAGCAGACGACCCGAAAACGGATCGTGGGGAGCGACATCTCCAAAATCTCCATTTCCTTGATCTGCACCCTGCGGGGCTTTCGCTCTACCTCCTGCCCCGCCCTTGCCAGCTCGTAAAGCTTTTTCCCGTTTACCTTGAGCGCAGAGTACATGGGCGGGATCTGGTCATACTCTCCGAGAAAATCCATCACATACTCCGCCGCCTGCTCTTCGGTGATCGCCTGTATTTTCTCCGGATCCGCTTTCGATAACACCCGTCCCGATATATCCTGGGTATCCGTCACGAGCCCCAGCTGAAGCGTGGCAATATACTCTTTATCCCAATCTGTGAGCATATCGCACAATTTCGTGCCTGAACCAAAACATACAGGAAGCACGCCGACCGCATCCGGATCGAGTGTTCCTGTATGTCCTATTTTTTTCTGTTTACAGATACCTCGGAGCTTCGCCACCACATCGTGGGAGGTAAAACCGGCCTCCTTGTATACATTCATGATCCCGTTATACATAAACTCCTCATTTCTGTTCCAACTGCGCCGCGATCTCCTTCGACAGGTTATTGATACTGTCATGATAGGTGCCGTTCATGGTACAGCCTGCCGCCCGTACATGACCGCCGCCGCCGAATTTCACAGCCACCTCCGCCACATTGACCCGACCGTTTGAGCGCAGGCTCACTTTGTATTCCAGCGTACCGACCTCATACATGAAAATCGCACAGTCCACACCTCTGACGCCCTGCAGCTGATTCACGATACCGTCCAGATCCTTGGATGTCACCTGATAAAAGTCCATCATGCGGCGGCTCACCATACTTACAATACACCTGTTATCCATAAAGCGTATGCTCTCCAGGACCGCCCTGCCCATGATCTGCGTCTGCACATAGGTCTTCTCATAAAAGGTATCCTCTATCAATGCAGAAAAATCAAATCCAAATTTAAGTAACTCCGCCGCAATCTGCAGGGTGTGGGGTGATGTGTTGGAATACCGAAACACTCCCGTATCATGCGCCATACCGATATAAATGGCCTTGGCGATCTCCTCATCCACCAGCTCCGGCTCCATCAGATCATAGAGCAGCTCCGCCGTAGAGCTTCTCTCCGGCTCTATCACGTTCTCATCTCCACAGCCCGTATTGCTGATGTGATGGTCTATGTTGATGCGTCTGCGCGCCCGTTTAAAAATGGGCAGTG
>CAMWMO010000379.1 GCA_947175305.1 uncultured Lachnospiraceae bacterium | reverse complement strand
GATGCAGGAATGCTTCTCTGGCTTTGGCTCGCGGGATTCCCCCAGAGCAGAAGATTGTTTTCTGTCAAGCTAGAATCCCCGAAGTTGTAATAAGAATTTCCCCAGAGCTGTAAAGAAGCGCTCCCCGATTCTGTCAGCCTGGAGGCGTGTCACGACGCATGAGTGCGTGCGTCATCCTATAGCTCTCGCCCTGGAAGACCAGCAGATATCCGTGGTGGATAAGCCGATCGATCATGGCAGCGGCCATCTGCTGGTCTGAGATAACCGTGCCCCAGCGTGAAAACTCGAGATTCGTCGTAATGATGACGCTTCTGCATTCATAGCAGTCTGATACAATCTGGAAGAGCAGACGCGCACCTTCTGTATCAATCGGAACATATCCCCATTCATCGAGAATGAGGAGTTGAGCCTGCTGGATATCGCGGATAACCTTATCCAGCTTCCCGTTTTTTGAGGCTGTACTGAGGAGCCGTACGAGGCTGGCCACAGTATAGAACCGTACAGACATTCCGAGTCTGCAGGCTGCAACGCCGGCAGCTACTGCCAGGTGCGTCTTTCCGGTCCCCACAGGCCCGTACAGAACAAGATTCAGTTTGTCGCAGACAAAGCTGCTGTCCCTGATGGATTCAAGCGAGAAGTCATCAGGGAACGCAATCTTGTTCGCTTCATAATTCTCAAAAGTCTTTATGCAGGGAAATGAGGCTTTCTTCAGCAGACGATTGATTTTGTTCTGCTCACGCCGTGCCGCTTCCTCAGCGAACAGATCCCGCACAAAGTCCAGCTGTTTCTGTGTGCCTTTTTCCAGGCATGTTTCCGAGAGCTGGGAAGACAGCATGAGCTTACGGCTGAGTGTCTGAATCTCCGCACAGGCTGCCGCTCTCTGATTTTGCTTTATCATGACGGATTTCCTCCTTGCGGCAGCAGGAACACATCATACTCTGCGAGCGATGGTCCGGTGTCAGCCAGTGGACCGAACGCTTTTTCCTCGTTCATCCACGCCGCGAGCAGCATTACGCTGTCGTGATCCGGGCTGCCGTCCTCCACAGCTTTCGTAAACGCTTCAACTGCAGCGCTGAAGCCGAATTCACTGCTCAGGTCTGATAACGTTCTGAGTGCTTCCCGGCGGGCTGCACCGTTCGTCTCGTCGATGTACTTCTGCAGGGGCTCACTGACAGCATCCCGTGCCGCACACTGTTCCCACGCTCCTGGACGCCGGGAGAGCGCAGCCAGCGTACTGGCCGGATCAATGCTTTCTGTACGATTCTTTCCGAACTGGCGGCGATGCTCAGCGACGATGGTGCCGTCCTGATCCATTATGCGAACCGTATGGGCACCAAGTTCCACGATCAGATTTGCGCCTTTGAGCTCTGGCTCCGTTGAGTAGAAGTGATTTCCATCAAGCTGGATGTGGCCATACTTGTTTGCCTTGCGCTCCAGGAACCTGCAGGCTTCGAAACCGTGCGGCGGCAATTCAAGCAGTGCCTTGAGGTCTTCACGAAACAGATCGTGCTGGTTTACTTCCTTCCGGTAGTGCTCCTTGTCACTGATCGCGTACGAACGCTCCAGAAGCTCAGCGTTGAACCGGCAGATATCCTTAATCTCAGGGACCGGAACGAACAGGTGAGAACGCAGTGTAAAGACCTTTCGCTCTACTGAGCCCTTCTCATTCCCAGAATATGGGTTACAAAACCTACTCTTGAATCCGTAGTGTGTCTCGAACCGCTCGAACAGCCCGGTCATGTGTACTTTGCCCATGATTCTGCGGCCAATCCCCGTCGCATTGTCAAATACAATTGTCTTGGGAACGCCGCCGATGTGCTCGAATATGTCCCGCAGACCCTGGCACACGCACTCAGCAGTCTCACCGTCAAACACCTGGCTATACCCAATATTGCTGTACGGGAAGCTAATCATCAATGCATGCATTCTGCAAAGTTCTCCATCCCGCTGGACTTCCACCTCACCGAAGTCGACCTGCGCACTTCCGGCTGGCCACTCCAGCTGCAGGTATGCGTCATTTTTGCCGCTGCTCTTGTTCTCCCTGCGCATCGAGGTCCGAATCCGCTTCACAGCTTTCTGTACAGTCTCGTAGCTTCCTTCGAACTCATGCTCGTCCCTCAGGCGTTCATAGATTCGCTGGGCCGTATGGTGCTGCTTCCGCCAGTGTTTTTTGTCTTCCTCAAGGTATTCCCGAATTGTAGCTTCATAGGGATCTATAATGGTCTTCCGTTTCTGCTTAACCGGAGCTTTCGGCGAAAAGTCCTCCTGTTTCACGTACTTGCGAACGGTCTTGCGATCTATACGCAGATCCCGTGCGATTTGAGTGATTGAGTCTCCATTTTGGTATCGCTCTCTGATATCATGTACTATAGGCATTTTGATCACTGTCTTTCCTCCTTGGATCTCGTAGCCGAAAATCCAAGGATACAACAAAGAGGAGGCTGGTGGTTAAGATGCCCTCAATATTTAACAGATAATTTGCGTTTCGTTTCAAGTTGCAGATGCTGCGGCATGCGACTCTTCCCACTTCACACTGAATCGTGCGCGGCACCCACATCTCAAGACACTACGCGGATTGCTGTTCTTCAGGCATATTCCACAAGCCACGAAAGCGGGGTAAAACGGGAAAGGGGCTTTCTGAAATAATACGATGTCATATTACACATACCCCTTCTCCCCTCGGGGAGAAGGGGGCGCTCGCCCTTTTCCCCCAGCATTAGCTGGCTGTCCTGCTTTCTCTCCCCAGGCCTGCCCTAGGAGACTCCTTTCCAAATTCCCCACTTCTTCCGTCCTTTTGATCCTTTAGTGGGGAATTTCTATTTACAACAGCGTTCATTTTTATCTTACAGCTGACACAGAAGATCTTCAGAGACAAGGCTATGGTGGGCCTTAGCGTCTCTAGGGGCGTCA
>CAMWMO010000378.1 GCA_947175305.1 uncultured Lachnospiraceae bacterium | reverse complement strand
ATGCTTCAGAAGTCAGACCGCTTACCCGCCAGCAGCTGCGCTGGCTCCTGGAAGGGCTTTCCATCTGTCAGCCGAAGGCAGTGCGGCCCTCTGGCAGGAAAGATTTCTAATCTTTTGTGCATTATTTAGAAATATAAAAACTTATTTTCCGGCTGCAGGACCCGCCGGGGGAAAGTTATCCACACCGCCGGATTTTTTTGCAGGCTGTGCACATATATGCGGTCATGAACGATTTGATTTTAATCCCGTTTTCCTATATAATATAAACAGAAAGAAACACGGAGGGGACGAACATGCCGATAAGCGCTGATGAATATATCCGCCAGCAGGACGAGATGATCGAACAGATGAAACTGCATATACAGTCCCAGGATGCACGCATCCTGGAGCAGGAACAGACTATCGCACAGCTGCAGGCCCTCGTGGATGAGATGAGCTTTTTAAAGGCAGGCCTGGAAGAAACGCTTGAGGAATTAAAGCGCCAGCTGTTCGGAACAAAAAGCGAGAAGACAAAAACTGCCCCGGCTGATGCCGCAGGGGAAACAGAAAATCCAGCCCCAAAAACAAAAGTAAAAGAACACACCCGGACAAAAAAGAAAAAAATTACAAGGGATGAGCGCTATGCAGACATCCCCATTCGTGATGTCATAATACCTGTCCCGGACATGGACCGTCTCTGCCCATACTGCAATGCGCAAATGGAACTGCTTGGGTATAAAGAAGTACGCACAGAGCTGCGCATAACCCCTGCAAAAGTGGAGCGTGTACGTTATATGCAGGAAGAACTGATCTGCCCGGAATGCCGTAAAGATGGTGACGGGACGATCGTGCAGGCGAAAACACCTGCACCGCTGATGGCGCACAGTCCTGCATCGCCGTCCACAGTGGCATATATTATGTTTGATAAAAGCTTTGTAAGTATCCCATACTACCGCCAGGAAGCCTGTATGGACCAGCTTGGGCTGGAACTGCCGCGTGAAACCATGGCAAACTGGTATATCAAATGCGGCCTGGAATATTTCCAGCCGGTATATGACCGCCTGCATGAGCTTCTCCTGCAGCGGGAGATCATCCATGCAGATGAAACTACCTGCCAGGTGCTGCGCGAAAAAGGAAAAGCCGCGGATTCCATTTCGTATATGTGGCTGTATTTAAGCGGAAGCGATGGCCAGCCGCCGATCGTGCTTTGCGAATATCAGGCAGGACGCAGCGGGGACTTTCCGAAGGCATTCCTGGATGGGTTTTCCGGCATTGTACAGTGCGACGGGTACAGCGGTTATAACAAAGTGGAGGATGTAATCCTTGCCGTATGCTCAGCGCACTGTCGCCGGAAGTTCTATGAAGCGCTTCCGGCAGAGCGGCAGAAACAGCTGAAGCTTCTGGATATAAATTCGGAAACGGAAGTAAAAGACATCCCGCTTCCAGACTCGGAACAGATGAAAAAAATGAGCCCGGCAGAGATCGGTCTCAGATTTTTTAACAAGCTCTTTTTCATTGAAAAAGGGCTCAAAGGCATGGATCCAGAACTGCGGAAGGAAAAACGTCTGGAAAAAGAGACGCCAGTCTGGGAAAAGTTCTGGGCATGGATTGAAACATTAAAGCCGCTTGGAGGCAGCAAGCTGGAAAAAGCGGTCAATTACTCAATAAACCACAGGGAAACACTGCAGAGCTACATGCTGGACGGCAGGTGCGAACTGTCTAATAACGCAGCAGAGCGGCGTGCAAAATCTTATGCCATTGGCAGAAAAAATTCCCTGTTTCATACGTCTGTCGCTGGAGCAGAAGCATCTGCCCTTGTATACAGCATGATAGAAACTGCAAAAGCCAATAAGCTGAATGTATTCCAGTATCTTTATATTCTGCTGCTGTATATGCCTGATCATAAAGATAACCCGGCTGCAGTTGAAACGCTTCTTCCGTGGAGTGATTTTATTAAAGAACACTGTACAGGGCAGATTGATGTTGAAACGATAACGCCTGAAAACAGACCTCAACTGCCTCTATAAACTATTTTACACCAAAACAGATCATAAGTGGAACGGTAGGTTATTCGTCGCTTACATGGAGAATACCCGATTAAGGGAATTGACACATTAATTTTACTGCCATTGCAATACCTCCTTCTTTTCATGTAGAAATGGAGAATACCCGATTAAGGGAATTGACACACTACATAAAAGATGAACTTGGAGAGGAATTTTCCAAAAGTAGAAATGGAGAATACCCGATTAAGGGAATTGACACATCATTATATCATTTTCTCCAGCTATACAGCCGAAGTGTAGAAATGGAGAATACCCGATTAAGGGAATTGACACACAGAGTAAACATTATACTTCCAGGACCTGCATTACTGTAGAAATGGAGAATACCCGATTAAGGGAATTGACACACCTCTTTGTTCCGTCCACATGCTACTGTATTTAGAGGTAGAAATGGAGAATACCCGATTAAGGGAATTGACACATACAACTGAATAATAGCCGGAAAACTTTTATCCGTAGAAATGGAGAATACCCGATTAAGGGAATTGACACATGGCCTTCTCTCCTTTATAATCCGTCATCAGAAGCGTAGAAATGGAGAATACCCGATTAAGGGAATTGACACCTGATTTCTTTCCCATTAGTACATCACTACTTTTTACGTAGAAATGGAGAATACCCGATTAAGGGAATTGACACCAGACTGAACTAGAAGAGTCCTTTTGTCAGCTTCTCAAGGTAGAAATGGAGAATACCCGATTAAGGGAATTGACACATTATTGGCGATGCTTTTCAAAGAACTCATTTTGCTGTAGAAATGGAGAATACCCGATTAAGGGAATTGACACTAAAGTTTATGAAAGACTTTCTTCACTAACGTTTCCTGTAGAAATGGAGAATACCCGATTAAGGGTCTTAGACACAT
>CAMWMO010000377.1 GCA_947175305.1 uncultured Lachnospiraceae bacterium | reverse complement strand
CCTCTGAGTGAGTCAAACGTATGGTATATTTTGTTTGAGCTGCGCACGAGGCCATGGAGATTGAGATTTGCGTTTCGACCTCGGATGGCCGGCTTTTCCAGACCAAGCTTAACGATCGGATTAGCTAGTGAGCAGTGTTCATCAAAGCACCCTCTTTCTGTTAGAACAGATAATATGTAATGCCCCGGGCGGTCGTCAGAACCGCCCGGATCCGGTACACTCTGCTGTAGACGTAGATGTTGTGCCGGCGAAAGCTGCCGACAAAATCAGAGAGTAGAGGAGTGCATTACATATGAAAATCCAGATTCCCGAGCAAGAGAAGATGATCACCGTCACACTGATGGACGGAAGAACCATGCAGGTACCCGAGAGCTCCTTGGAACCTACTATAGTCTTTGTCGGGCTCGATGTACACAAGGATTCTTTCTCCGCGTGCTGCTTCACGAAAGCAAACGAGCGGTACTGCGGCGACGCGAAGCTGGCGCCGACTGCGGCCGCAGTTGTGAGATACATTGAGCGCATGAAGAAGAGCACATATTCAGAGACAACGAAGTTCGTTGTCGCGTACGAGGCAGGCGGTGCCGGATACGCCCTGTGCAGAGAGCTGCGGCTCAGGGACGTGGACTGCGTTATACTGGCACCCACAACGATGCGGCGCACTGTCCAGGAAGACAAGATGAAGACGGATCGACGGGACGCACGCATGATTGCGCGGTGCCACGCGTTTGGTCTCGCCTCCGAGGTTGCGATGCTTACACCCGAGGATGAGGCAGTCCGGGACTATATTCGCATGCGGGACGACCACAAAGGCGATCTCAAGAGATGCAAGCAGCGGATCATAGCACTGTGCCGCAGGAAGGGCCTGGAGTACACCGAAACGAAGTCTTACTGGACCGCAGCCCACATCAAGTGGCTGGATAACGTTGAGCTCGACGAGATTGATCGGAAGACGCTGAACGAGTACATGATCTCATACCGGACCTATACGGATCGTATCGCTGAGATGGACAGGGAAATTGAGAAGCTTGCCAGGCGTGACCGTTACAGGGACCTCGTGGCCAATTTCCGCTGCCTGGCCGGAATCGACACGCATGTCGCGCTGTCCGCAGCATCCGAAGTCGGTGACTTCAGGAGATTTGCCAAGGCAATGAACTTCGCCTCGTACATCGGGCTGGTGCCGTCAGAGTACTCGAGCGGATCAACACAGCAGAAAGGCGGCATCACGAAGACGGGCAACACCCACCTGCGCAGACTGCTGCTCGAGGCAGCCAACTGCGCTTACAGCTCCAGGCTCACGCCCGGAAAGAAATCGAGGGCGCTCAGAGAAAGACAGGAGGGCAGACCGCCTGAAATCGTTGCATACGCTGACCGCGCCCTGATTCGTCTGCGAAAGCGAGCACACCGGATGACCCAGGAGGGCAAGAACGCCAATGTCATTAAGGCAGCTGTCGCGCGTGAGCTGGCCTGCTTCCTGTGGGGCATGGCAACCGGCAATATCGCCTGACAGCATTGGATACGACTCGCAGCTTGTAAAAGACTCAGGAACATTTAACCGAACACTCGCCAGCAGTCCCGGAGCGGGCTGTGGAATGGCTTCAGATCCAGTCTGGTTTGAGCTATCTGCGTTAAAACTGTGTGCAGCCCCAGTCACGGGGCCAATGAACGAGAACAGATTGCAGAGCTCGCGGTGAACCATTAGCCTGTCGGCAACCAATCCACGCATAAGAGAATACCATACCCGAAACCGTGACCTGAAGTCGTCCCAGAGCCCGTTATGGGCTCGCAGGAGAGGAACCTGCCTATATGTGAACCAAATCCACACTGCTGAGGAATGAGCCCCTTGACAGCATGTGGGAAGCCATGTCGGCACATCATGCCGACGGCGAGGGCTCAGCGAAAGATTCGGATTGCAGACGCCGTCGAATGTCTATTGTGGCATGCCTTCCCTGGCTGTCAAGGGCAAGGCTCGGCTGCGCCGAGCGCTCATAGTTGAAACTGCCTCCGGCCCAGGCTTTCGAAAGATCCAGCGGCCTGACCACGTGCCGTCAAACACGGCCGAGCAGGGGGTTAGTTTTTTGTGCTCGATTTATGGAGCAACTCTGTCTTGACAGCGGGGCATTACATAAGAGAGTTTTAGACTTTACAAGGCACTAGGCTTTATCTGCTGCGGCAGTGGAGAGTCTGACTGATCATCCTGGACTTCGGGTATTCCCACAGCAGTCTTCTTCGGTTCTGTTGGCATGGTCGGCATCACTACCCATACTGCTCTATGCTTTGTCTGCCGCAGCATCTCACAATACTCATCATCCGCCTGGCTGCAGATCTGCTCTGCCAGAACAACTCCCTCCTGGCCTGGCGGTACATATAGCTGTAGGATGAGATAGTCCAGTGCCTGACGTATGGATGGCAGAGAAAACCTCTGCTCGATATCTATGCTAGTAAACTCCGCACCTGACGGATGACGAAAGACGTAATATCTTCTCACAATGTCATATTCTACGTAGTAGCCATCATCGATCATTCTGCTGTCAAAATTCTCCGCACTGAGAGATTCGCGTAGATGACGGCATACTGCACATGCAGTTTCGTATATATGAGACTCATCGTCTGAAATGTCTTTTCTCGATTGTTTCAGATCAACGTCGAATACCGAAAAATCTGTATTACTAAGCATATTATTAGGATGACGATTATTTCTTGTACCAGCTTTTTTCAGGTCATCGCGCAGCTGCTCCTGTTCCTCCTGCCTGACTGCGTATCGGCTACGGACAGACTCAAGTTTGAATGTCTCCTCAAGACGTGAGGCCCTCACCTTGTAACCGTCAGGAGTTGTGTAGGTTATGGACCGCTCGACCCAGCGTACTGCGTATCCTAGCCACATCAACTCATGGATAAAACCACCCTGAACCACA
>CAMWMO010000376.1 GCA_947175305.1 uncultured Lachnospiraceae bacterium | reverse complement strand
CTCTGGCAGTCATCCGGTCACTGATCAGGTATTCCTGCTGGACCTCATCGGGATTCGCTTCGGCCCAGGCATTGTCTTTTCTGGTGGTGTAGTAGGTGGCGTATATTTTGGCGTCCTGAGACAGAAGAGCCTCCGGCATATCGGTGCCGTCACAGTCACGCAGGGCGTCCGCCCCCAGAAGCTCCTTAAGGCGTATGGTCTCCTCCACCATATCCACATCTGTGGGCAGTGTCAGCCGCCCGGTGGTGTTGTCCTTGTACATAATCACACAGTCCTTTCATTATTCTTAATATTATTTCTCTGTAAAGTGCAGATAATTCAGGGTTCCAGCGGGGACTCCCGTGCCCTGTTCGAGCAGAGCGATCAGTCCCCGGATGGTGTACTCACAGTCTTCTGGCGTGGCGGAGAGAAAGGTGTTGTTCAGCTTGACGCCAAGGATGATCAGCACGATCTCCGCCAGAGCCTCCGGGTAGTCGAAGTGGATCTCCCCGGCGGCGATGCCCTGTCGGATGATCTTAGCCAGATTGGGTTTTAACTCTGAGATCATATAATTTAAGTATTTCTGGTGCAGATAGGCGGATTCCTGAAGAGTAACCGCCCGATTATTTTCATTGTCCTGTTTTAAGAAGGCGGCGGCGGAGCTGCGGCAGGCCTGGAACAGCATGGCCATACGTGTAAAGGGCGGGATATCTGTCTGATCCGCCAGATCCTTGGCAGTCTTTAAGGGCTTTTCGTAGTTTCGCTGGATCAGCGCGTCCAGAATCGCCTCCTTCGAGGGAAAATAGTAGTAGATGCTGCCCTTGCCGATCCCGGCTTTGGCGGCGATATCGCTCACCGAGATATTCTCCATGCTGCTGTCGATCAGAAGCTGTTCCAGTGCGTCCAGGATCCGGTCATATTTCTTCGGGTCTGCCATGATGTAAAATCTCCTTACCTTGCTCTATAGGAAAAACGGCTGCCCCCTGAAAGAAAGACAGCCGTTATTTTATTATATCGAAAATTGCCACAGTGTAAAACCTCGAAGGAGAATGCGGAGCATTCTCTTAATCGTCGCTGCGGAGCGACGATTTTTTCAGCCGGAAAGCGCTCGTCTGGCTTCGCAGCAGATTGACCTGTTCAAACAGCTCAGCGCTGACAGCGGCGGATTCCTCACTGTTGGCAGTATTTGACTGCACCACATTGGAAATCTGTCCAACGGCCTCGGCCACCTGCGAAATAGAAGTGGCTTCCGCCTGTACGGCGTCCGTAAAGGCGTTAATGGCGGAGTTGGACTCCATGACCAGCGTGAGTGTTTTCTGCAGGGAATCGGAAACCTCATTGACGATCTGATTGCCGCGCGCTGCCGCCCGTACAGAATTTTCAATGAGTTCTTTCGTGGCTTTGGCTGCCTGATCAGACTGCCCGGCAAGATTGCGCACCTCTCCGGCTACCACAGCAAATCCCCTTCCGGCCTCGCCTGCCCGGCTGGCTTCCACAGCGGCATTCAGTGCGAGGATGTTAGTCTGGAAAGCGATATTCTCGATGGTGGCAATGATCTTTTCAATCTGCTCGGATGTGGTGCTGATATCCTGCATGGCGCTGATGAGCACTTCCACCTGTTCACTGCTTGTGTTTACCTGCTCGCCGGTGAGCTGTGCATTGTCGCGCATCTCAGCGGCTGTCTGGATATTCTGCTTGGCGCTTCTGGACAGCTCATCCAGGGTAGCGGAAAGCTCTTCCACAGCGCTGGCCTGTTCGGTGGCGCCCTGCGCCAGAGCCTGGGAGCCGTCTGACAGACTTTTCGCCTGTCCGAACACTTTGTGTTCCACCGCCTGAATATTCGCCATGACGGCGGAGAGGGAAGTGGTAAAGCTGTTGATCGAGTCTGAGATCGAACGGAAATCACCGATAAAGGGCACGGAGGCTGATACATCAAAATTCCCTGCGGAAAGCTGGCTCATAATATGGTTGATATCCTCGATATACCTGCTGGTCTGTTCTATGGACTGCTTCAGTGTCTGGGACAGATCGCCGATCTCATCGTTTGCTTTGTGATCGAGTTCCAGTTTCATGCGGCCTTCCTGTAAAGGCTGGGTCTTTTTCGTGAGGGTAAGGATAGGTTTCACCACACGCCGCAGGATATAGCCCACCAGGATCAGCAGGAAGAACAGTGTCACAAAAAGGCTGACAGCAGTGACCAGATGCATGGACGAAACGGTCTTCTGCATATTCTCCGTGCTGGTTTCGTTGAGGGCTGTGCCCCGTTCCACGACCTGATCCAAAAGCCCTACAATAACACTCAGGTTCTCCAGGATCGTATCCCGATAATAGGACAGCGCCTGCTCCGGATCTGTCTCTGCAAGCTCTAAGACATAAATGGCCGACTCGTGCAGCTCCTTATGTAGCGGTTCCAGCTGGCTTCGCAGATCGAGAATGGCGGCATCGTCTGTGCCCGGCTCGCCGTAAAGCCATTGTCCCAGCACACAGCCGGTGGGATCGGTACTGCCGGTAAACTCCTCGCCGTTATACAGAGCATGGCTGAGATTGGTGACCCATTTATAGTGCGCGACTTCCGCTTTCTGGGCTCTCTGCAGGAGCGCGTTCACCTCAATGTTAAATTCTTCCGAGGTTTTCATATTGAGAATATTAGCGGTGGTGAGGAAACTGGACAGCACAACGGCCAGTAAAGTAACCGCCACCAGAGCGCCGACGATGATCTTGATACTTTTACGCATTTGATTTCTCCTTTGATTTTTAAGGGGTTTATGATGCAAAAATTGTAGCATAGCTGCTGTTTTATTGCAATCGTTTCTTTTTCCTATACATCTGGTAAAATTTATGATACAAAGTAGTTGACCGCCGGTCGAAAGTAGTGCTATGATTAGGCCGTATAAATTGACCGATGGTCGAAAAGGAGAGGAAGAAAATGACATACGCAGAT
>CAMWMO010000375.1 GCA_947175305.1 uncultured Lachnospiraceae bacterium | reverse complement strand
CTTCCGCACTGGACATTTCGCTGCCGTACTCCGGCAGCGTCGGGAAAATCAACTTCGCGGCATTGGGATTGCCGGTGTAATAGAGCTCCTCACCTTTTCTGACTATAATATAGGAAGACTTGTCCCGCAGATCCTCTGTGATCTCATCCAGATAGGCAGTGTCCTCCAGCCTTGAGGGATCCTCTGCGATCTGCTGCCTGACCTCATCCAAAACTTCCTCCGTGATACGGCTGTAGTTTTCTATGGTATAGATAAATGAGGAATTATCTCTGTTCAAAAACCCCAGCTCCTGCTCCGTATCTTCAATATGACTGCCCACCACTAAAAGCGCTACACTTGTAAGCAAAAGCGGCAGCAATACGATGGTCAGCGATGTGATCAGTAGCCTTGTTCTGAATTTCACCGGAAACCTTCCTTTCTATCGAACTGTTAAAATACATGATACCACATTTTTCATACCTAAAAATGAAACATCTACGATAATCTTATAAAAAATTTATAAATTTGCAGGATCAGGATTGACATGCCTGTTTTCTTTGCTATAATGAGACTATAAAATAGTAATGATTCCTATTTTACATATTATGGAATTTTTGATTGCTCAGGGAGGATTGCCATGGCGATGAAATACAGTCGACAGCGGCAGCTCATCTACAATTTTCTGATGACGCGCAAGGATCATCCCACCGCAGATGTGGTCTACCAAAACGTCCGGCAGGAATTTCCGAACATCAGCCTGGGAACCGTCTACCGCAACTTGACGTTGCTGGCGGATCGGGGCGAAATCCAGAGATTGCAGGTAGGCGATGGTGTCGATCACTTCGATGGGGATACATCCCGGCACTGCCATTTTGTTTGTACTGATTGCGGCAATGTGACCGATCTACAGATGGATTGTCTGGATGATATGTTCACGATGGCACAGCGGAGCTTCGACGGCAGAATAGAAAAACAGATGACTTGTTTTTATGGTGTCTGCGGCGAATGCCTGGACAAGCACACTGTAAAAAGCTAATAAACCCATTTATTATGGGTAAAATAATAAAAAGAAAAGGAGATCATGCTATGAAATTTGTATGTCAGGTATGTGGTTATGTTCACGAAGGAGATTCTGCGCCGGAGAAGTGCCCCCAGTGTCAGGCGCCTGCTGAGAAGTTCACAGCACAGGGCGGTGACAGAGAATGGGCTGCAGAACATGTTGTAGGCGTGGCGAAGGGCGTAAGCGAGGATATCATGGCTGACCTTAGAGCTAACTTTACCGGCGAGTGTACAGAAGTAGGTATGTATCTTGCTATGGCAAGAGTTGCTCACAGAGAAGGTTATCCCGAGATTGGCCTGTACTGGGAGAAGGCCGCTTGGGAAGAGGCAGAGCACGCTGCTAAGTTTGCAGAGCTTTTAGGCGAAGTGGTAACCGATTCTACCAAGAAGAATCTGGAAATGAGAGTCGAGGCTGAGAACGGCGCTACCGCAGGTAAGTTCGACCTTGCGAAGCGTGCAAAGGCTGCTAACCTTGACGCGATTCATGATACCGTACATGAGATGGCAAGAGATGAGGCAAGACACGGTAAGGCATTCGAGGGTCTGTTAAAGAGATACTTCAGCTAAGAATCTTTTCAAAGGTTTTCCCGCGGGGATGATGCTAAAAAGCAAAATCCCCGTATCTATACCATAAAGACAACATATAAATAAACGAAAAGAAAAGGAGAATAACGACTATGAAAAAGTATTTTTGCAATCCCTGTGGCTATACATATGATCCGGAGAAGGGTGATCCGGAGCACGGCATCAAGCCCGGCACAGCATTTGAGGATCTTCCTGCTGACTGGTGCTGCCCCCTGTGCGGTGTGACCAAGGATATGTTCCAGCCGGTTATTGAGAATTACAACTAAATAGTAAGGTGTTGGGGAATAAGCCGGGAAGGTTTATTCCCCTTTTTTTAAATATCATCATCACATAAAACGCCTCTTTTCCCCGTTTTTCTCTTTTTTATCTGCTCTCAGTGGGACGCTGAAGAAGCCGCCGATCCAATGCCGGCCCAAATGACTGCTTTGCCGTCCCGAAACCTTTTCTTTACTTTCTTTACATAAATTCGAAAATCGCTGTTGGACTGCTTGACCACTCTTTTCAAAGCAGACAATTCCTGTTTGTTCAGTAGTTTTTTGGCTGTCCCGCTTTCCAGCAGAAGGACTGCAAGATCGGCCTGATCCGGGGACGCTGTTCTGTCCATTTGTTTTACCGCGGCTATATCCTCTGCAATCACGGTAGTATCCACATGACACAATTTGGCTTTCCGCAGGCTGCTCTTCTGCTCCACCACTAATACAGATTTGCCGATCAAATCGTCTACGATGCTTTCCACCAGAGTCTTAATTCGCTTATTTGTCCATATACGATCATAAGGCACCTTTGCCGGCTTCATGGGCTTTTTTGACATTCTCTCATAAACCGGGCCGCAGTAGGAAAGCGTTTCAGGAAGCGGAGCGGAAACCCTCAGTTGTCCTTTTTTATCCGGTGTCACGGACTTTGCCTGCATCATTTCCCAGACACAGGACGCAGCCAGATAGAGTGCTCGTTCCTGCTTCTGAAGGGCAGTCAGTCTGCCGTGCGCCTCCAACATTGCCAGTGCATATTTTTCGGTTGTTGTCAAATTCATGTATGAACTCCTTTCTGTTGTGTCGTGCGCACTGTTCTTACGTGAATACAGCATAGCAGAAAAAGCAGCGGTTCTTTCAAAACTGTCATAAAATACCGGATTTCGTGAATAAGCGCTTTTCTGCACCTTTGAAAACAGCGCTTATTCATCATTTTTGCATCCCTTTTAGGAAAAAGTTATTGCCCGCTTACTGTCAATTTTACAAGATCATATTGGATTAAATCAAAACCCATGTTATAATCAGTGCGACAAATGGCGAGTTGTAGGAGAGCTATGA
>CAMWMO010000374.1 GCA_947175305.1 uncultured Lachnospiraceae bacterium | reverse complement strand
GTCCTGAACTGCGAAAAAGAGAAAAAAATCGCTGTTGCCTGCTAAACCGGCTGTGGACGGCAAGAAAACAGTTGACAAATCTTCTAAGTATAATAAAATGAGAAGAGTATGAGAAAAAGCGTTGAAATTGCGGTTGGATCAGGCGTTACCAACCGGGATCGCAGTGAGATATAGCCGTACATATTGCGGCGGGAAAGGTATGGTCAACAAGATGGCAGAATTGTACAATCACAGAGAAGTGGAGACAAAATGGCAGAAGGTCTGGGACGATGAGAGAGCGTTTCAGACTACGGAGGATTATTCCAAGCCAAAATACTACGCGCTGGTGGAGTTTCCTTACCCTTCGGGACAGGGACTGCATGTAGGACATCCCAGACCCTATACGGCGCTTGACATTGTGGCGAGAAAGCGGAGAATGCAAGGGTACAATGTGCTTTATCCCATGGGCTGGGACGCTTTCGGACTTCCCACAGAGAATTACGCGATCAAGAACCACATTCATCCCAGGATCGTGACCAAGAACAATGTGGACCGCTTTAAGGGCCAGCTTCACTCGCTGGGTTATTCCTTTGACTGGGAGCGGGAAGTCAATACCACGGACGTGGGGTATTATAAGTGGACCCAGTGGATCTTTCTGAAACTGTTTAAGGCGGGGCTTGCCTACAAGTCGGAGATGCCCATCAACTGGTGTACTTCCTGTAAGGTGGGGCTTGCCAACGAGGAAGTGGTCAACGGTGTGTGCGAGCGCTGCGGCGCCGAGGTTGTCCGCAAGGTGAAAAGCCAGTGGATGTTAAAAATTACAGAGTACGCCGACAAGCTGATCGAGGGGCTTGACACGGTGGATTATGTGGAGCGTGTCAAGGTGTCCCAGAAGAACTGGATCGGCAAATCCACAGGTGCAGAGGTGGATTTCTCCATCAAGGGCAAGGAGGATAAGCTCCGCATCTATACGACACGCTGTGATACCTTGTTCGGGGCGACCTATATGGTAGTGTCTCCGGAGCATCCGATCATTGACAAGTATAAGGACGAGTTAAAGAATTGGAACGAAATCTGTGCATACCGCGAACAAGCGGCAAGAAAATCCGATTTTGAGCGTGCGGAGCTGGCGAAGGAGAAGACAGGCGTGCGTATCGATGGTATGACAGCTGTCAATCCGGTGAATGATAAAGAAATTCCGATCTATATTTCCGATTATGTGCTGATGAGCTACGGTACGGGTGCGATCATGGCGGTGCCGGCTCATGATGAGAGAGACTGGGATTTTGCCAAGAAGTTCGATCTGCCTATTATTGAGGTCGTGGCAGGCGGCAGAGACGTGCAGGAAGAGGTTTACACAGATGTGGCTGAGGGCAAACTTGTCAATTCTGAATTCCTGAACGGACTCAATGTGGCTGAGGCAAAGGAAAAGATGATCGCCTTTCTGGAGGAGAAGGGCGTGGGCTGTGCCAAGACGAACTTTAAGCTGCGTGACTGGGTCTTCTCCAGACAGCGTTACTGGGGAGAGCCGATTCCGATTGTGATCTGTGAAAAGTGTGGCTATGTGCCGATTGATGAGAGCGAACTGCCGCTGGAGCTTCCCGATGTGGAAAGCTATATGCCCACCGATAACGGTGAATCCCCTCTGGCAACAATGACTGATTGGGTCAACACCACCTGCCCCTGCTGTGGCGGCCCTGCCAAGCGGGAGACTGATACCATGCCGCAGTGGGCGGGATCTTCATGGTACTTCCTGCGCTACACTGATCCGAAAAATGAGAATGCGCTGGCGAGTAAGGAAGCGTTAGATTACTGGATGCCGGTAGACTGGTACAACGGCGGCATGGAGCACACCACGCTGCATCTGCTGTATTCCCGGTTTTGGCACAAGTTCCTCTATGACGAGAAGGTAGTGCCCTGTCCGGAGCCTTATGCGAAGAGAACCTCCCACGGTATGATCCTGGGTCTGAATCCGCATTGTTTCTCCAATCTGCCCGCTAAGGAGCAGGAGGCGCTCTTAAAGGAGCATGGCAGCGAGAAGGCGGCAAAAGAGGCCCTGAAAGAAAAATACGGCGAGATGGCGGATCATCCCGTGGTGAAGATGTCCAAATCTTTGGGTAATGTGGTGAATCCGGACGATATCGTAACAGAGTATGGCGCAGACACGCTGCGGACTTATGAAATGTTCATCGGCGCTTTTGAACTGAGCGCAGGCTGGAGTGAGGACGGCGTGAAGGGCTGCCGCAGATTCCTGGAGAGAGTGTGGAAGCTGCAGGATATTCTCACAGACGATGAGGGATATTCCGCAGATATGGAGATCAAGATGCACCAGACTATCAAGAAGGTGAGTCTGGATTTTGAGAATCTGAAATACAATACGGCGATTGCGGCAATGATGACCCTGGTCAACGAGTTTTATAAGAAAAACGCGGTGACGAAGGGAGAGTTTAAGACACTGATCACCCTGCTCAATCCTGTTGCGCCTCACATCACCGAGGAACTGTGGCAGGCGGTAGGCTTTGAGGGCAGAGTATACCAGACTACCTGGCCGGAGTACGAGGAGGCCAAGACGGTAGAATCTACCGTGGAGATCGTCGTGCAGATCAACGGAAAAAACAGGGGTGTGTTAAATATTGGCAAGGACGATCCCAAGGATGAGGTGATCGCAAAGGCTAAGGAGACGATCGCGGATAAACTGACGGGAACCATTATAAAGGAGATCTATGTGCCCGGCAGACTTGTGAATATTGTGCAGAAATAGTTTTATATCGTTAAAAAGTCCATGGCAGTAAGCCATGGACTTATTTTTTGCGAAGCCTCATCAATTTGTCGATCGTGGCAGTTTCCTCGGGGGTAGCGCTTTCTCTGATCACAGAGACGATGGTGTCGATCTCCGCATCGGAAAACGTGATATGATTTTCCTGTCCCTTTTTAGCGACAGCCATCAGGAAG
>CAMWMO010000373.1 GCA_947175305.1 uncultured Lachnospiraceae bacterium | reverse complement strand
TGAGGGAATCATTCGCAGCGATATTCGGGAGAAGTTTAAGGCTTGCAATGTCTACGCCAAAAAAGAGTGTAGAGATTGCTTCGCAAAATTTTATTGCAGCGGCGGCTGCGCGGCCAACGCCTATCATGAGTGCGGTGATGTAAACGGTACCTACGAGCTTGGATGTGAGCTGCAAAGGAAACGTGTGGAGTGTGCGATCATGATCAAAGCGGCGCTTGCCGATGAGGAAAAGGAGTGTTAGCTATGAAAAAGAGCAGAGCGGTTGTCAGTCTGATCGTCTATGTGGTGATACTTGGACTGCTGGGATATACGGCAGTTTTCGGTGTCGGCTCGGACAAGTCGGGCGCGGCGGAGAGCATTAAGCTGGGCCTGGATCTGGCAGGCGGTGTCAGCATCACCTATCAGGTGGTGGGAGATAAGAACCCCAGTGCGGAGGATATGAGCGATACCATCTACAAGCTGCAGCAGCGTGTGGACGGTTATAGTACAGAGGCACAGGTTTATCAGGAGGGAACTGACCGGATCAACATCGAGATCCCCGGTGTCACCGATGCCAATGCGATCCTGGAGGAACTGGGCAAACCGGGCAGTCTCTACTTTATTGCCCAGACGGACAGCGAGGGTAATAACAACTATGAATTGGGCTATGGTATTGATGCCGAGGGCAATCTGACGCCTCAGTATCAGTTGACCAAGACCATTGAAGAATTGCAGGCGGACGGCTCCATCGTTCTCTCCGGTACCGAGGTGGAAAGCGCTCAGGCAAGAGCGCAGCAGGATTCCATGGGCAATTTGGAAAACGTGGTTTCCCTGACCTTCAACGAGGCGGGTAAGCAGGCTTTTGCCGAGGCTACCACGAAGGCCTATGAGAATGGCGAGACCATTGCAATTTACTATGACGAGGAGCTTGTGAGTGTGCCGAATGTCATTGCGGCGATTACGGACGGCAATGCGGTTATCACAGGGCAGAGCACGGCGGCAGAGGCGGAACAGCTTGCCTCCACGATCCGTATCGGCGGCTTGAAGCTGGAGCTTGAGGAGCTTCGTTCCAACGTGGTAGGCGCCCAGCTTGGTTCAACAGCGATCCAGACCAGTCTGGTGGCGGCGGCAGTGGGCTTTGCCCTGGTGGTCATCTTTATGATTGCTGTGTATTATGTAGCAGGTTTTGCGGCTTCCCTGGCTTTGTGCCTGTATGTGGAACTGCTTGTTATCTTAATGTATGCTTTTGAAGTGACCCTGACCTTACCCGGTATCGCGGGTATCATCCTGACAGTAGGTATGGCAGTGGACGCGAACGTGATCATCTTTGCGCGTATCCGGGAAGAGCTTGCGGCAGGCAAGACGGTGCAGAATGCGATCAAGATTGGTTTCCAGAAGGCATTGTCTGCTATTCTGGATGGTAATATCACGACTCTTATCGCGGGCCTGGTGCTTTACTTTATGGGAAGCGGTACGATCAAGGGCTTTTCCATCACTTTGATGCTGGGTATTATTTTATCCATGTTCACAGCGCTGTTTGTGACGAAGTTTTTGGTAAATGTTTTCTACGCGCTGGGGATCCAGAGCGAGAAGGCATACGGCGTGGCGAAGGAGACAAAGACCATCGATTTTCTTGGAAAGAGGAAGCTGTTCTTCGGTATCTCTATCGCGGCGATTTTGGTCGGCTTTGTTATGATGGGTGTCAATAAGGCGAACATCGATATGCCTTTGAATTACAGTCTGGATTTCGTGGGAGGTACTTCCACGACCATGACGCTCAATGAGGATATGAGCATTGAGGAGATTGACGCACAGATCGTTCCCTATGTGGAGGATATTACCGGCGACGGCAATGTACAGACCACCAAGGTGGCGGGTTCCAATCAGATCATCATCAAGACCCGGACACTGAGTGTGGAGGAGAGAGAACGTTTTAACGATGTGATGACCAGTAATTTTGGTGTGGACGAGAGCAGTATCACGGCGGAGACCATCAGTGCGACAATCAGTTCCGAGATGCAGTCCAGCGCTATCAAGGCGATCATCGTCTCCACGATACTTATGCTTCTCTATATCTGGTTCCGGTTTAAGGATATCCGCTTTGGCGCAAGCTCGGTGATCGCGCTGCTGCACGATGTGCTGGTAGTGCTTGCCTTCTATGCGGTTGTGCGGGTTTCCGTGGGTAATACCTTTATTGCATGTATGCTGACCATTGTGGGTTACTCCATCAATGCCACCATCGTAATCTTTGACCGTGTACGTGAGAACCTGCGGACGATGGGAGGCAGAGAGACTCTGGATGAGATGGTCAACAGAAGTATCTCTCAGACGCTCTCGAGAAGTATCTTCACTTCCCTGACCACCTTCTTCATGGTGGCATCCCTGGAGGTGTTCGGTGTTTCCTCGATCAGAGAATTTGCGCTGCCCCTGATGGCTGGTATCATCTGTGGTACCTATTCTTCCATCTGCCTGACAGGCGCGCTCTGGTATGTGCTGCGCACTAAGATTGTGAAGAAGGCTAAGTAATCATAGATTGGATATAGAAAGATAAAGTACTATAAATAACCCTCCGAAAATGTTACAATAGATGTGACTTTTCGGAGGGTACTTTATTATATAGAAAGGTGCGGCAGTATGGGGAAATGGATGGTGGCCGCGAAAAAGGCGGATTTTAATCAGATAGCGGAAAGGTTTCACATTGACCCGGTGATTGCCAGGATCATACGCAACCGGGATGTGGTGGGGGAGGAAGCCATAGAGAGGTTTCTCCACGGCACACCGGCGGATCTGCACGATCCGACCCTGCTAAAGGATGCGGAGAAGGCGGCGGATATCCTCTGTGAAAAGACGAGAGAACAGAAGCGGATCCGTGTGATCGGCGATTATGATATCGACGGGGTCTGCGCTTCCTACATACTGACAACCTGTCTGGAACACTGCGGTGCGGCAGTGGAT
>CAMWMO010000372.1 GCA_947175305.1 uncultured Lachnospiraceae bacterium | reverse complement strand
ATCTCTGATAGGGTGAGCTTTTGTTGTAGTACTATTGGCAGCATTCTGCTCTTCGGTACCACCGCTATTTCCTGTTTCGCCGCCGGTTTCTGGGTCATTGTCATCCCCGTCTTCACCGCTCTCACTATTTTCGTCTTTGCCTCCATTACCATCTTCCGAAGAACCCTTATCATCCCCATCACCGGTGTCACCATCGCCCTTTTGATCACCGTCGTCTTTATCATTATTATCGCCTTCATTATCATCAGGATCTGTCGGCGTTCCCGTACTGTCCCCCGAGGTTGTTCCCTCACTATCATCCGGCGGCAGCGGCGGCTCTCCGATATCACCCTTATTACCATCATTGTTATCGCCGCTATTTCCATCGTTTCCGCTATTCCCACTGTTCTCGTCATCAGATACTATTTTTCTCAAATCCGAGAAAGAATATGTCTCATCCTTTCTATCATTTGTCAAATAAATGGTATAGCTCTTTGTCTCATATCCATTCTTGCGCAGGGTGATCTGGTGAGTACCCGCACTCTTTGTAAATCTTACCGGTGCCAACCCGATATAGTTACCATCCAGATAAACTTCTACTCCTTTTGGCGAGTCAATATATACTTTATAATTACTCGAAGTACCTAGCGCGTTCTCGCTGAGCGTAGAAAGTGTATTGCTGCTGGCGCTGTCTCTATTGACAGAGTCGAACGTATCCTGCCAGGGGATCCGCTCTGTGGTATTTCCGCTGACAGAATTCTTGTCATTATCGGTTTTACGGGATTCTTCCAACGTAAAGGAGATGGTGGCATACTCCGATCCCACCTGAATATATTTCGTCAGTGTATCATAGCCGCTGGCTTCCACCTGCACCTGATGAATCCCATAACGCATCTCCACCGCTTTGCTGATATCTACAGGCTTGCCGTCTACACTGACACTGGCTGTCTCCGGGGTAACGTTAAAGAGGATCATTCCTGTCTTATCCTCCGCGATCTCTACATCGCCCACGTCCAGCACAACTTCTTTATTGCGCTCTACCGTGATCTCTTTCACACAACCCACGCCATTGTTGGAAAGCACCACCTGATAGCTTCCCTCAGGCACCACCAGAAGCATGTCCTCCGTGATCTGGCGAATCACACTATTTCCCACCTCGATCCAACCGCCCAGAAGAGGCTGGTCGTTTTTCAGGCGCAGATATCCGTGGCCTTTATCCACCTTGACACTGTAAATCTTATGATCGATACCGGAAATGGTGACCACATCCTGTGCCATCACCTCTTCCTTCTCCACACGACGACCCTCTGACAAAACCACCGCCTCGTCCGGCAGAGCATAGGTAAGGGAACCGATGCTGGCCGTCCTGTTGGCACCTGCCAGATCATAGTTATCCAGATCATCAAATATCCAGGCTTCGGGAGAACGCTTGATGCTGGCAAGCTTCTTTTTCCCCTTTAAAAAGGTGACATCTACCACATCACCCGCTTTGATCTGGGAGATCGTCATAGGCCCGTCGTACTTATCCTTTACATAGGTAGTCCCGTCATAATAAAGGGTGTACTGCTTGCCCGTATCCATATTGACCAGAGACACCGCCTTATTTGTCAGATCGGTAGACAGAACCACGGCCGTATCCGCAGAGTCATAACTACCCACAGTGGAAACCGTAAAGCCGGTATCCACCACATTTCCCTTCTTATCTTTAGCAATGCCTATATTGCTGGCCTCTGAGGTGCAGCCTGTCAATGCCAGTGTCATCACCATCCATACAGCCGCTGCGCTTACAGCTCTTCTGTGCATCCTCATCTTTCTTTCCTCCATTCCGAAGCCTTTCTGCTTCGGCACGTGGTGCTTTTTCTACTTTATAATGATCCGCAGGATGGGAATGCGCTCTTTAAAAAGAGCTGTTTCTCCCTCTCCTGAGCAAACAATTTTTCTAATTTCTCCATATTTCGTCCGGGAATCCAGGCCTTGCCGTTATTATAATAGAAGTTCACGATCTTCCAGAACTTCTCCGGATAGGCAAATCGAAAATATAACTGTCTGCGGTCCCGTTCGTCCAAGGGTCTTACCTTATTATAACTCGTAAGGAGCATATCACCAAGCGCCTGCGACCAGTTATTTTTTTCCAAAAGCTTACGCATAAACAGATACAGATCTCTGATCGGATAATCTCTGACACACTTCTCAAAATTGATCAGAACGCTGCCTTCCTCTGTCTGTATGATATTATGATACTGATAATCGCCGTGACATACAATAGGAAACGAATAAGAATCCTTCCCATAGGCATAATAACCCAATTCCCCTGTAATTTGCAAGGCAATATCCATAAAATAGTCATAATGTTTCATTAAATAGATCTCAAAATCGGTTTTTTGGCTTTTTTCCCGCAGAAATTTCCGCACCTTTTTCAGCTCGCGGTTATGCTTCTCATACTCTTTTTCCACGCAAAAAACGGGCTGTCCTTCCAGAGCCTCACAACCGGAAAGATCACAGACATCATGCAAAAGCGCCAGTGTCTCCACTGCCCGGCCACATTCCTGCGCACTGCGGTGATCACACTCCCTGCCGTCGGAGTATGTTTTTACGATATAGGCCGTTCCATCCTGATCGCGGACGAGCAATTCGTCCTCTCTGGTCCGCAGAATGGACTCCGCCCGCAAAACGCCGCTTGCCTGGATATGTTGTAACAGATATGCCTGAAAGCCAATTTTCTCCGCCGGGCCGCCATATTCCTTCAAAATGAGCAGTCCGCGGTCCGAATCACACAGGATGGACCCGCGCCCCTTCCATGTGCGGTGCACCTCTATTTCATAATGCTCCAATAAATTGACAGCTCTGTCGTTCACAAAAATACCCCCTGCCTGACTCTGACTGTTACATCTTATGAACAGCAGGGGATTTTCATTACAATTCTTTATAGATCTTTAGCAAAATCTCTTTCTTATTCAAACTCGGGTCATCCAGCAC
>CAMWMO010000371.1 GCA_947175305.1 uncultured Lachnospiraceae bacterium | reverse complement strand
ATTCTGAAGGGACTCCACGAGGAGGGCAGAACGGTGATCCTGATCACCCATGACAATGAGATTGCGGCAAGGGCGAAGCGGGTGATCAAAATTATGGACGGAAAAATAGAGGAGGATTATGAAAATGTTTGGGAAAGCGAAGAATAAGGCAGAAAACGCGGATATCACGGAAATCACGGAGATAATGCCGAAGGCGAAAAAAGAGAAAAAACCATGGGATAAGGAAAAGAAGAAAAAAGTGCGCCGCCGTGTCATTGCAGGGGTGCTGGCTGTTCTGGTTGTCACATTTTTTGTGAGAAATTCTCTTGTGGCTAAAAATGCAGCCCCGATGGTAACTATAATGGCTGCCACAGTGGGGGATGTGGAACAGATCTTAAGCACCGGCGGGACGGTGAAAAGTGATGAGACGAGGACATATTTTTCGCCATTGGCTGTAGAAGTTGGCGAGGTGAAGGTGAGCATCGGCGATACGGTGAAAAAAGGGGACGTGATCCTTACCTTTGATGAGAAGGCCCTGTCTGAGAAGAAACAGGAGGCGGAGTATAAGATGGCTTCCAACGAGGGCGGTTATGAGAGTTCTGTCCATAAAAATAATGAGTATATAGCCGATCTGTCCGAGGCGAACCGTAATCTGTCCGTGCTGGATCAGCAGATCGCGGACAACGAAAACCTGCTGGATGAGCTCAACAGAAAGATCGAGGACAAGAAGGCAGGATGGTCTTACAATGGAGCGGCTCTGCAGGCTACAATTTTAGAGCAGGAAAAGAAAATTGCTGACGAGAAACAGAGACTGGAAGAGCGGCATGCATGGGAGGCGGAGCAGCAGATTGATTCCGATGACAGGGAAAAGAAGGACAAAGATGATGCGGCCAAGGCGCAGATCGCCTATGACGAGGATGTTTTGCTGAATCTCCAGGAGCAGGTACAGTACAATGCATACGAGGAGCAGAACAATAAGGAGATTCGGGATCTGCAGCGGCAGGCGAATGACGTGGAGGAACTGATCGCTTCCTACAAGGAGTACCGGTCCGAGATGAAGTCCCAGAAGGCAACTTCCGAGTCGGGAGTGCTTGATGAGGGCGGCAGGGCAAAACTGGAGGCGGATACCGCTCTTGAGAAGCTGACCAACCAGGAAAGCCTGGATGCCATTGCCAAAGTGGAGAACGGCCTGAAAGCCGATTTTGCGGGGGTGGTCACGGAGCTGGAGGCCGTGGCGGGCCAGCCGCCGGTGGAGAACGGAAAGCTGGTGACGATAGAGAGTACGGAAAAGGTATATGTGAGGCTCAATGTATCCAAGTACGATCTGGAAAAGATCGCTTTGGGACAGAAGGCGGATATTGATATTGCGGGAAGGACCTACGAGGGCACGGTGAGCAAGATTGACGGTATGGCTACCCAGAATAACAGCGGTGCGATGGTAGTAGGCGTGGATATCAATATCGATAATCCGGATGAAGCCATCTTTTTGGGCGTGGAAGCAAGAGTCTATGTCCATATGGCAAAGGCCGAGAGCGTGGTCACCATTCCGCTTGAAGTCATCAACAGCGACAGAGAAGGCGATTTCGTGTATGTGGAGAAAAACGGCGTTGTGGAGAAGAAACGCATCACCGTGGGCATTTCTTCCGACAGTGTCAGTGAGGTTAAGGAGGGGCTCTCGGAGGGTGATAATGTCATTATGGCGAACGGCATGGAATTTGAAGAGGGCATGGCGGTGACGGCGATGCCGATGGAATAAAATAAGGAATAGAGGTAGCTATGGGACAGATATGGGAATACATAAAAATTGCCGTGATGAACATCAAGAGCAATAAGGGACGTTCCGCTCTCACCATGCTGGGCATTATTATCGGTATCTCCTCCGTTATTATGATCATCTCCATTGGTAACGGGGTGCGCGGTTCCGTCAATGATGAGCTGGAAAATATGGGCGGCGGCCTGATTGCTATTTACACCAACAGCGACGTGGAAGGCAACGATGTGGCATTTACGGAGGAAGATTTTGCGCTGGTTACAGAGAAGGTCGAGCATGTGAAGGGTGCAACGACACAGTACAGCTACTGGGGCGCCACGGCCAGAGGACGCAAAGGCGAAGATTTTATGGCGGTGCTTAACGGGGGCAATACGGCGCTGCAGTATGCGATCGGAAACGAGCCCATTGTCAGGGGCAGGTATTTTACTCAAAGTGAGTGCGACTCGGCAAGCATGGTCTGCGTCATCAACGAGAACAGCGCAAGATCCTTATTTGGCACCACGGATGTGGTGGGCATGACTTTTGAGCTGAATCTCTGGGGTGTGAGTCAGGACCTGCGGATCGTGGGAATCAGGCAGGACACGCCTGCGGGAATCATTTCTGCTTTGAATGGCGGCGGTTATATGCAGGTGGAAATGCCGCTGACAGCCATGGCGTCCGGGTTCGGTTTTTGGATTGGGGACTCTGATTATCTCTATGTGATCGCGGAGAGTTCCGAGTATGTGACGCAGGTGGCGGCGGATACCATCAGTTTTCTCGAAAACCGCTATAACGTGCGGGGAGAAAACAAGATCCTGATGGAGAGTTTCGCGGATTACTCGGCGGAGTTTGACCAGATCATCAGTATGCTGACGCTGTTTATCTCCTTTGTGGCGGCGATTTCCCTCTTAGTGGGCGGCATCGGCGTTATGAACATCATGCTGGTGTCCGTGACAGAGCGGACGAGGGAGATCGGTATCCGAAAATCTCTCGGCGCCAGAACGAAGTCGATTCTCTTACAGTTCCTGGCGGAGGAGGGCATTATCACCCTGATCGGTGGCCTGATCGGGATTGCACTGGGCGTATTGGGAGCAGCTGCGGTCTGCGGTGCCCTGGGTTATGCGGCGAAGATCGATGCACCTACGGTGATCATCGCGGCGGCATTTTCTTCGGCAGTGGGCATCTTCTTCGGTATCTACCCGGCAAGAAAAGCGGCAAAACTCAGTCCCATCG
>CAMWMO010000370.1 GCA_947175305.1 uncultured Lachnospiraceae bacterium | reverse complement strand
ATCGTCGGCAGCGCCAGCTGTGCATAAGAGACAGGAGGAAGAGTGGGATGAGCTCATGCGGGAGACCGAGGGCATCTACTATGGCATCGGCGCTTACCTGATGCTGGACGAGACTACGGGTGCAGCAAAGATATCGGGCGTTATTGATAATACCCCTGCTCAGGAGGCAGGACTGCGCGCAGACGACCTGATCTACATGGTGGATGGTGAGATGACCATGGGATTAGAGCTTTCCGAGATCGTGGCGCGTGTGAAAGGAGAGGAGGGCACCACCGTCCACCTTACCATATACAGAGAGGGTGAGAGCGATTACCTGGAGATCGACGTGGAGCGGCGTAAAATCGAGTCGCCTACGGTCAACTATGAAATGCTGGAGAATGATATCGGCTATATTCAGATCACGGAATTTGATGACGTCACCACAGACCAGTTCACAGAGGCTCTGGCTACGATTAAGGGCTCCGGCGCAAAAGGCTTGATCCTTGACCTGCGCGGCAACCCCGGCGGCAGTCTCAATGTGGTTGTAGACATTGCCAGAGAGATCCTTCCCAAGGGGTTGATCGTCTACACTGAGGATAAGTACGGCGAACGCGACGAGTACAACTGTGACGGCAGAAAAGAGCTGGAGATCCCGCTGGTGGTTCTGGTGAACGGTAATTCTGCCAGCGCCTCCGAAATCCTTGCAGGCGCTATCAAAGACTATGGAAAGGGCACATTGGTCGGTACCGCCACCTTCGGCAAGGGTATTGTCCAGCGTGTGCTGCCCCTGACCGACGGCACAGCCCTGAAGCTTACCATCAGCGCCTACTACACGCCCAACGGCAATAACATTCACGGAGTGGGTATTGAGCCGGACATCGTCTGTGAGTTTGACAGCGACGCTTACTATGACGACGATGTGGATAATCAGCTTGAGAGGGCTGTGGAGGAGATGGAGAAGATGACGCGGTAAGCGTTTAAGACTCTGCCCGTTAATATCCATTTAGAGTAATAGCAGTTTTTAAGTTTCCTTGACATATGCTTATCGTCGATGAATCGCCGATAAGGCATTGCTGGTAGAGGGCAAGTACAGTCATCTCACGACCGTGGACGAGTGGTCCTTAAAATCCGTCAATGCGATCATTGAGGCCTGTACAAAAGCGCTTTTCGGGGATAAAAAAACGCCCCCGGAGGGAAGCGACACACCGAAAACGGACGAGAAGACCAGTGAATCTATCAAAGCGATCAAGTCACGCGAGGAGTACATAATCAGCGAGGCTTTTGAGGTCGTCGAGGCAATTGTCGGAAGCTTCGACAGTACCACCACTACCAGTGTGGAGCAAAAAATAGACGGGAAGCCCATTGCTCCGGGCATGACTTTGTTTATCGGTGTGGAAAACAATTCTTTTTCGTCCAACAATTTTTTAAAAAAAGATAAGATCATACAGACTCTCTTCGTCTTTAAGGTTTGTTATTCTATCGAGGAAGGAAAAAAGCAGTCCTCACTGAGCGATCTGCAGATGTATGAAGACCAGAAAGAAAGGTTCAGAGAAATCATTGAAGCGCTGGGCGAAAAGGAATTGGAGCTGGATCTGGATGATCCGGATTATGATGAAAAGTTCAATAAGCTGGCGGACCGTGCTGAGCTGATGACCAAACGTATGGATGTGATCACGAAAAAAATCAGTGAGCTTAATACAATAGGGTTAGAGGCGGATAAAATGGCCTGCAGGCAGATCGTGGAGCAGATGCAGACGAAGCGGCTTGCACTCGCCGGTGTAGCGAATGGCAGTCATCGCAGAAAATCATTTTGAGGCACTTTTTACTTCAAATGATTCCCCTTTCATTCATATGAGCTGTATTACAAACCCCGGCAGGATCAGAAATGGTCTTGGCGGGATTTGTAATTTCCTTTAAAATCGGAATGCAAGGCACTTTGCACAAAGCATGCTATTGTAAAATGACCGAAAAAATGGTAAATTTTAATAGGAATGCCTGTGATAAAATGAAAGCCTTTTTGATAGACAGAAGGATAAGAAAGGAATATAAAGTACACTATGAAAGAGAAGATAAAAGATAGACTTCCCCATACATTACGCAGGTTAAAAAGCTGTGCGAAATGGATTCTTTTTGCGATCGTGTCCGGCGTGGTGATCGGCGGTATCGGGACGATTTTTTATTTTTGCTTGGCGGCGGTAACGCAGTTTCGCGGGGAGCATCCGTGGATTTTATGGCTGCTTCCGATTGGCGGCGTTCTGATTGTAGGCGGATACCGCCTGCTTCGCAATGAAACGGATACGGGAACGAATCAGGTCATCGCCTCGATTCACTCCGGGGAAAATCTGCCGCTTCGGATGGCGCCATCCATCTTCTTTTCAACACTGATAACCCATTTGTGTGGCGGATCGGCGGGCCGAGAGGGCGCTGCCCTACAAATCGGCGGCAGTATCGGCAATACACTGGGCGGTTTGTTTCGCTTCGATGAAAAGGATCGGCATGTGATGACTATGTGCGGAATGAGCGCGGCCTTTTCGGCGTTGTTCGGGACGCCTATGGCAGCGGCGATTTTTGCGATGGAGGTGGAGTCTGTCGGGATCATGTATTATGCGGCGTTGGTGCCCTGTGTCATCGCTTCTCTGGTGGCGCACGGGATTGCCGGTTATTTCGGTGCGACAGGAGAAGCCTTTTTACTGATCGGGCTTCCGGATTTTACGATAGGCGCGGCGGTAAAGATTTCTATTCTGGCGATTCTGTGCGGTTTTGTCAGCATTTTATTCTGCGTTCTGCTGCATCAGGCGTCGCATCTTTATAAGAAATTTTTTGTCAATCCTTATATCAGGATCCTAGCGGGAGGCTGTATCGTGATCGCATTAACATTTTTGGTGGGGGATCAGCGGTATAACGGTGCAGGCATGAATCTGATTGAGGAATGTATGGAAGGCCATGTGCGGCCGGAGATGTTCCTGATGAAAATTATATTTAC
>CAMWMO010000369.1 GCA_947175305.1 uncultured Lachnospiraceae bacterium | reverse complement strand
GCGCACAAAGGCGTTCGCCACATCCGCTCTCTCGATGCCGCCGCCGTTATCGGTGACCCGGATCAGCGTCGTACCGCCGTCCTTCACCTCCACCGTAATGGCGTCGGCGCCCGCGTCGATGGCGTTCTCCACCAGCTCCTTCACCACGCTGGCAGGCCGCTCCACCACCTCCCCGGCGGCGATCTTATCTATGGTTTGATGATCCAATACATTTATTTTTGCCATACTATCACCACCTGTTTTTTAAGCGGTTCTGCAGTCGGTAGAGCGTATTCAGCGCATCCACCGGTGTTAAATTGCTCACATCGATTTCCGTAAGCTCTTTGATCACATCCTCATCCGTCACCGTGTCAAACAGGGAAATCTGCTCCAGATCCACCTCATCGTATTTGACAGGCTTTCTCCGCTCGCTTCGCCCGCGGTCCACCTCTATGCTCTGTACCTTCTCGGTGATATCATTATCGCTCAGTTGCTCCACGATCTCTTTGGCCCGGTCGATGACCATATCCGGCACGCCCGCCAGCTTGGCTACTTGGATACCATAGCTCTTATCCGCCCCGCCCTTCACGATCTTGCGAAGAAACACGATATCGTCGCCCCTCTCCTTGACGGCAATGCAGTAGTTATTCACATTGTCCATCTTTCCTTCCAGCTCGGTCAGCTCATGATAGTGCGTGGCAAAGAGGGTTTTTGCGCCCAGAATCTTGCGGTTGCTGATATGCTCGATCACCGCCCAGGCGATGCTCAGGCCGTCAAAGGTCGAAGTTCCCCTGCCGATCTCGTCAAGCACCAGCAGGCTCTTGGAGGTCGCATTTCTCAAGATATTCGCCACCTCGTTCATCTCCACCATAAAGGTTGACTGGCCGCTTGCCAGATCATCGGAAGCGCCCACTCTGGTGAAAATCCGGTCCACGATACCGATATCCGCCTTTTTCGCCGGCACGAAGGAACCGATCTGTGTCATCAGAACGATCAGCGCCACCTGCCTCATATAGGTGGATTTTCCCGCCATATTAGGGCCTGTGATCACGGCAATGCACTGCTTTTTATCATCCAGATGGGTGTCGTTCGCGATGAACATATCGTTCCGGATCATCTGCTCCACCACCGGATGGCGTCCTTCCTTAATGTCGATCACTCCCTTTTCATTCAGAGACGGCCGCACATATTGATTCTGCTCCGCCACAAATGCCAGAGAAGCGAATACATCCAGATTCGCCACCGCTCTCGCCGTCTTTTGGATCCGCTCCACCTCCCCGGCAATGGTGTCCCGGATCTCACAGAACAGATCATACTCCAGCGTAAAGAGCTTGTCCTCCGCGTTCAGGATGGAATCCTCCAGTTCTTTTAAGCGCGGCGTGGTATAACGCTCTGCATTGGCAAGCGTCTGCTTGCGCACATAGTCCTCCGGCACCAGATCTTTATAGGAATTTGTCACCTCAAAATAATAGCCGAAGACCTTGTTGTACTTGATGCGCAGATTTTTGATGCCGGTACGCTCCCGGTCTTCCTCCTCCAGAGCCGCCAGCCACGCCTTGCCGTCCGTCTTAGCCTTTTTCAAAGAATCTATAGTATCGTGAAAGCCTTCCTTGATGATACCGCCCTCCTTCACCGCAATAGGAGGCTCCTCCGTGATGGCATCGTCAATGAGTTTGTGGATATCCTGCAGAGGATCCAGATCGTCACACAGCTCCTTAAGCAGGGGCGCGTCAATATCTGAGAGCACCGTCCGAATGGAGGGCAGCACCGCCAAAGAATTGCGCAAAGCGATCAGATCCCTTGGGTTTGCGGTCTTATAACTCACCTTGCCGAGCAGTCTCTCCAGATCGTATATGGTATGCAGATATTCCCGCAGTTCTTCCCTGTCCACGCTTTTCCTGCAAAGTGCCTCCACCGCGTCCAGACGTTTCTCGATCCCCTCCCGGTCGATCAGGGGCTGCTCTATGTATTTTCGCAGCATCCGACCGCCCATAGCCGTCTTCGTACGGTCCAGAACGCCTAATAGAGACCCCTTCTTCTGCTTTTCCCGCAGGGTCTCAGTCAGCTCCAGATTGCGCCTTGTAGCGCTGTCGAGGAGCATATATTTGCTGGTCAGATAGGGATAGATATGGGTAAAATGGGACAGAGACGTCTTCTGCGTCTCGTAAAGATAAGCAAGCAGAGCGCCCGCAGCGATCATTCCCACAGGAAAATCTTCAATGCCAAGCCCTTGCAGAGTATTCACCCGAAAATGCTTCATCAGCGTCTTTTTACAGCTGTCCTCATCAAAATAGTGGGACGCCAGAGAGTAGACAGACACATTCAGCCGGTTTTTCATATCCTCGATATCGTATCCACTGACGAAAAACTGCTCGTTACAGATCACCTCCGAGGGCGCGTACTTGTTGATCTCGTCCTGCAGTCTGCGGATATCCTCCACTTCCGTCAGATAATAGTCTCCCGTGGTGACATCTGCCACCGACAGACCGATCTTTCCCGGAAAATAGGTCACACAGAGCAGATAATTATTCTTCGTATCATCCAGCGCCTGAATATTTAAGTTCGTACCGGGCGTGACGATCCGGATCACTTCCCGTTTTACGATCCCCCTCGCGCTTTTGGGATCCTCCACCTGCTCGCAGATCGCTACCTTATAGCCTTTGGAAACCAGCTTATTCAGGTAGCTGTCCACCGCGTGATAGGGTACCCCGCACATGGGCGCCCGCTCCGCCTGCCCGCAGCTTTTCCCCGTCAAAGTGATCTCTAATTCCCTGGAGGCAGTGAGTGCATCATCGAAGAACATTTCGTAGAAGTCACCCAGTCTGTAAAAGAGAATACAATCCTTGTACTCTTTTTTAGTCTCCAGGTACTGTTGCATCATTGGTGTCAGTTCAGCCATTGGTCATCAACCATCTTTCCTAATCTCGTATGCTTGGATTGACCTACCCAGTCAACCATGCGTCCCGTATAATAAAAGCCATGGCAGGTGTCAAGCGCCAC
>CAMWMO010000368.1 GCA_947175305.1 uncultured Lachnospiraceae bacterium | reverse complement strand
CTGCAGATGAATATCTGGAGTACCCTGTGGGCGGATCCCAGGGAGATGTATGAGGCGGGGTATTCCCTGATCAATATGCAGAACAATCATCTATATATCATACCGGGCGGCGGATACGATTACCTGAACAACGAGGAGCTTTACGAAAACTGGGCGCCCAATCGGTTTTATGACTATAACCGGATCGAAACCATACCTGCTTACTCGCCGCAGATGATGGGGGCGGCTTACATGATCTGGAACGATATGTGCGGCAGTCTGGACATGGGAAACTGTGAGTATGATCTTTTTATGCGGTTTCGTGGGCCCTTGGCCGTACTTTCCGTGAAACTCTGGGGAGCATCCATGCTGGAGGAGCATGCATACGGGCGGCAGGAGTCTGCTTATGAATTCCTGTATGAATATGATGTCGCAGCGGAAGCAAATGTGTCGAGATTGGCGGGTGAAGGGCATACCGGAACGCCTTATCTGTATGCGGCCGCGGAAGCGGCGGAACCGGCGTATGTTATTACGATGAAGGTATGGCTGGAGCCGAAAGATCCTGCAAAGGGCGGACAGACAGATGTACGGCAGGAGCAGATTCTTGCGGAGGGGGATTGCGCCTACGGCAAGTGGGCCTTTTATGCGGTGGAGCCGGAAACCGGAAAAGTGGGCTTTACCAGAGAAGGAAAGACCTACACATTTGATTATACCTTGCCGGAGGGTGAGTGGGTGACCCTGTGGCTTGCGGGTAAACCCGGAAAGACGACTCTTTATGAGGAAGGTGGAGCGGAAACGATTGGAAGTGACGAGCCCTTTGAGGAGCACGCCACTTTCGTGTTTCCTTTGCAGAGGATTGGCAGACAGACAGGTCGTTTTGACGGGGAGTTGGAGCTGGAAGTAGAATACAGTTCTATTGGAAATAAGGCATTCTATCGTCCGTAAGAGGAGCAGTAAATCATTAAAAGGTAAGGTCCTTCGACAGCAAGTCCGAACGAATATAACATTCTTCTACAGATGATACATCCAGGTCCTTCGGTAAAGCTTCCTTATCAATTTTATACCAGATTTGATCATCCTTTCTTGGTTGATTTCTACGCGTTTTGAACAACGGAAAAGGCAGTTTCGTCTAAAAATTTCTGATCGTCTTGCTATGAGATAAAGTCGATGGTTTTCATTTGTTTTGGTGTGATGCTGTTGGAAAGATATCGGAAGGTGCCGTCCTCAAAAGGCTGTACAACGATCGTGTTGGTAAAGGCACAGTCTGTGCCCTGCTCGATCCACACGCCGTCAACGGTCAGCGTGATGGTGCCATCTGTATTTTCCGTATAATCGACCACTTCACCGAAGGGTGGATATTGCCTGTGAAGAATCATTTCATAGGGATAGCTGTCGGTTTTTGCGTCGTAGTCGCAGAGCCGCTGCACCTGCTCTCTCGTGACGGGAAGATAGGTGGTCATGACCTTCTCGTATTGTGCGGCTGATATCCTGCCATTTTTCACCTCCGGCTCTTTTCCGGTATGGATGCGACAGAGATCCTCATACATACAGGGAATTAAGATATCTTCCGCATTGCGGCTGTCCCAGTCTGTCACAAGCATATTATAGTTTACATAACTCAAAACGGATATGTATTTCTCCGTCAGTTCGCGGCATCGGTCCGAAAGGGGATGAATTCGCCAGTATTGACACAGGGCGTCATACTGGGATGTCTGTTTGTAGGAATAGATGAAATATCCCTTTGGAGTCAGGGTGATCTTAGCAAGGTCGCGGCATATGCGGTCTTTTATTTTAGGCTTTCCGCTGTGATTCCACTCGATTCCGATATAATAGGTCTGCAGCCGTCCCTCTCTGTACAGGAATGTTATTGCCCCGATGGAACCGTCGCTGTTTTCCTCGAAAACGGTGACCTTTGCGTCCTGCTTTGCCATATAATCTGCGTAAAATGCTTCGAGCTGTTCAAAATTTTCCATGTCTGCGCCCTCTGCGACGGTCAGGAGCGCATCGTTTTCCAGTTCTGTTCTTTCTCCCTCACTTAAGAGAGCGGTCTCTCCGTAAATGTCCTCCCATTCTTCCGCGGTCAGGCGGTCCGTGTGCCAGTCTATCCCACAGTCCTTTTCGGTGGGAAGCAGAGTATTGGATATATACTCAAATGCGCCCTGTTCTTTTGGAAGGATGACCAGTTCATGGGTATAGGCCCGGGAGGTTTCCAGACCGGGATAGACGGCATTGACAGTCAGCGTGATGGTGCCGTCGGCATTTTCTGTGTAATTTACCACCTCGGGATAGGGAAGATTGGTGTGTTCCAGTTCATAAAATCCCCGGGGATGGTACTCATAGGCTCCGGCTTCTTCCAGATATTTTGTTTTGGTGCGCAGGACCGCATTGTCAATGGAAAGATGCAGGGTGACGACATCCTCAAATTCTTTTTCCGGTATCTGGTAGACTGCGCCAATGTTTGGGTTTTCATCCATCACATAGGGAACGGGCTGTTGAAAAACAGCAGGATAGCATTTGTCAAAAATATCGTAAAAATCTACATCGCCGTAATCCCGGTTGCTCCAATCCACCAAAAACAGATTGTTTTTCCCATACCCAATCGGAAGCAGGTACTGTCGGGTGAATGCCCGGCACTGCGAGTCTAAGGGTTCCACCCGCCATGCCGCGATTTCCGGTTCGTCACTCATGGTGAGCACGTAGGATTCTGCGGAAGGGCTGTTTCCTGTAAAGATGAAATAGCACTCGTCCGTATACTGCCAGGAATCGACGAGGTAGGATGCACTGCTTTTTAATTCAAAACAATCGTTATTATATTGATAGTATTCTTTGCTTACCTCAATCTTTCCGCTTTCCGTATGTAAATGGTAGGCGGTAAATCTGCCATAGGCTGAAGCGATCAGAACGGTGGCCTTCGCGGTTGCTGGGTTTTCCAGAGCGGCAAGAAACTCCTCCAGCTGCTGTGGATTTGTCATATCCACCTGATTTTCGCTGTCAAGAGCTGTACAGCCGTGGTTTCCCAG
>CAMWMO010000367.1 GCA_947175305.1 uncultured Lachnospiraceae bacterium | reverse complement strand
AAAAGGGAAGCCTTGGTATCTCCGTATAAAGGAGCGCCATGCATTCCTCAAAACAGCTCATATTGGGCACAATACTGATGCTGTCAAGCTTTCCCGCCCGCATACACTCCAGCATGTCCTTTGATGTATTGAGTGTCAACGCGTAATCGTCCGCGTGAATATCCGGTCTACTCATGTCGAAATCCCTCCCGAAAACTCTCTCCCCGCAGTTCCAGCACCTTGAGCTGATTGCCCTGCGGCGTGGCCGGAAAAGCAAAATAGCCCGACAGATCCCCCTCATCCGGCTTCCAGATATGCTGATTTCCCACCGGATACTGGGTTGACTGCCAGGAAAGATAATCCGGCTGCCTGATCGAATACTCCGCCAGAATCTCCGGCGTTTCAACCGCCTTTACCCCGTAGGAAACAAGATAGGGCAGCAGGACAATGACCGCCGCCACAGGCAGGATCCGGTCTCTATAGGCAAACTCCGCCGTCCCCAGCGTTACCGCCGCCAACACATAAATATAGGGACCGCCATACCGTATATGGGGCGCTGCAGCCAGCCAGAAAATAAGATTCACAAGAGAGGCGCCAAGGAGCGCTCCCTGGGCATATCGCTTCTCCCGAAAGCTTTTCCACAACAGATACAGCGCCGCGGGAATACAGAACAAACCTACCACCAACACGATACGATTTCCTGCGCTCTGGCTCAGAAACCATCGGGGAATCCACCCTGCCAGCGAAGTGTCATACTCCGCCGGATTCCGAATACCTCTGGCATACATCTTGATATCCAGGCTGTCCCTCGTAAGCACCGCCTTGTCCATCTTCCAATCCACTTGAAAAAGGTCCAGACCGCCGTAAGGATAGACCAGATAGCCGGAAATGATCACATTGCGGATCAGAAAGGGCAGTAAGATCAAAAGACCTGCCGCCACATGGGCAAAGACCGCCCGCACATTTTTATTTTTGAGAAACAGATACAGAGGATAAAGAGCCAATACCACAGCGGAAGCCGCAGACAGCTTCACCGTGACGGCATACACGCTCACCAGGCACAGATAACCGTATAAGACGCCATCCTCCCGGCCTCTCTCCCGATATTCGCTCCACTTGATAAAAAGATAGAGGATCAGAAGCATCGCCAGAATATCCGTCCCGGAGGAGGAGATATCATAACGCTTCTGCACCACATAGATCACCATCACGCATTTCAGAAGATCCGAAACCCGGCAGCTCTCCCGCCCCCACAAACGTACCGTGGAAAGAGCGTAACCGAGCGCCATCAGGCATAAAAATCCGTTCAACGTATGCAGGGACTGCCCCAGAAGCCATCCCAGACTGAATAACGCCTGCAATGACATAAACGCACTGTTATAGGCTAGCCGCATATGCAGATTACCAAGCCCCGGCACTACGCCGTAATCCTCGATCCAGCGAACGGCCTGGGCGTGATAAAGCCCAGTATCATACTGTCCGGGACTCTGAGTCGTCCAGAGCAGTGTAAATACCAAAGCCAGCAACAGCGCTGCGATCCGCCACAGCTCCGGCCGTTTCCTCTCGCAACCGGGAAAAAGCGTCCATCTCTTTTTGTGTCGGATCCCGCTGTATGCCCAGACCGCCGCGATGACGATTCCAGCCAGCCCCAGAATGGCACAGGCGATACCCGCCACCTTGTAGAACAGGCTGAAAAACTGTGCAAACACGTTCAGAAAAATAACGCCCGTCATGATATAAATATCGGGCCGTCCCATCTCCTCCAGGCGGTCTTTGTAGACACTGTCCGTGATCGCCTTGCCAAAGAGAAGAGACGCCCCGCCGATGATCATCCAGGAAAAAAGCACCGTCAGCATCCCTACTGTTCCTCCTTATCCTCATCACGCCATACCAGCGTGTCTATGATATATCTGGGTCTGTGCTTGGTTTCCAAATAAATCTTGCCGATATATTCTCCGATGATCCCCAGAGAGAGCAATGTGATCCCGCCGATCAGGAGGGACACGATCATTGTCGTGGTGTAGCCCGGTACATTGTTTCCTCTGACCCAGTCCACCAGACTGATCACACACATGATCATACTGAAAAAGAACACGAAAAATCCCAAACCGCCGATCAGCCGCAGCGGCCGTACACTCATGGAAGTGATGCCGTCCAGAGCCAGCGTCAGCATCTTACTCAGGGTGTATTTCGACTGTCCCGCCTCTCTTGCCTTCACATCGAAATAGACCACATCGGAGGAAAAGCCCATGGTGGGGATCAGCCCTCGCAAAAACAGATTCGTCTCCTGATACTCCGACAGCGCATTAAGCGCTTTCCTCGACATAAGCCTATAGTCTGCGTGATTCGTCATCACCCGGCTTCCCAGCAGATGCATCAGATTGTAGTATGCCGTAGCCGTGGCCTTCTTAAACATCCCATCGGAATGTCTGTCGTTGCGCACGCCGTAAACCACCTCACAGCCCGCCATATAGCTTTCCAAAAAGTGATCCAACGCCTCGATGTCCTGCTGCAGATCCGCGTCGATCGTGACTACCACATCCGCATGCGCTCTCGCCGTCATCATGCCGGCAAGGATCGCACTCTGGTGCCCGTAATTGCCTGCCAGACTTACCACGGCAAAACGCTTGTCCTTCGCTGCTATCTCATGCAGAAGGCGCAGCGTCCCGTCCTTACTTCCATCATTCACAAACATGATCTTGGAACCGGACGCTATCTTACCCTCCCGCTCCAGACGCGCTTCCTTTTCGCCCATGACAGCGGCAGATTTCTCCACCACCTCTTCCTCGTTATAACAGGGTACCACCAGATATAAAATGGGAATCTCTCTCTTTGTCTCTGTCATATTATCCTTATTCTCCATAATATTCTCTATACCACTCCACAAATTTTTCAAGCCCTTCCTGAATGGATGTGGAAGGTTTAAAGCCATAATCCCGCATCAGATCGCTGACATCCGCATAGGTCTGATACACATCGCCCGGCTGCATGGGCAGATACTCCTTTTTTGCCTCCCTGCCCAGACA
>CAMWMO010000366.1 GCA_947175305.1 uncultured Lachnospiraceae bacterium | reverse complement strand
ATTCTGCAGGCTTGCCGGTCAGGTTAAACTTGATGGCGGAGGGCACCTTAAACCATGCCTTGCCGGTAGCCATGCCGGCTGCCATATCCGTACTTCCCACGCCCGTGGAGAAAGCTCCCAGGGCACCGTAGGTACAGGTATGGGAATCTGCGCCGATGATCACATCGCCTGCCACGGTCAGTCCTTTCTCCGGAAGGAGAGCATGCTCGATCCCCATCTCTCCCACTTCAAAATAATTTGTGATCTCATTTTTGCGCGCAAACTCTCGCACACACTTACAATGTTCTGCCGATTTGATGTCTTTATTGGGTACAAAGTGATCCGGCACAAGCGCGATCTTATCCTTGTGAAACACACCGTCAACCTTCATTTTTTCCATTTCCTTGATCGCTACGGGGCTGGTAATATCGTTGCCCAGCACCAGATCAAGATCCGCCTCAATGAGCTGCCCTGCTTCTACTTTGTCTAATCCGGCGTGCGCCGCCAGAATTTTCTGCGTCATAGTCATTCCCATATCTGTTTCCTCCTGTTCTCTCTGCATTCCATGTTTAGTTTATCACATTTCCGGACAGATGCAATCCTTTTTGAAACGTTTCCGTTAAGATTGCTGTTTCCAGATCAGCGTCACCTTGAACAGATCTCCATCCACGGCAATCTCCATTCTTCCTCCCTGCAGCTCCACCAGCGTCTTGGCGATGGCAAGCCCAAGACCGCTCCCCTCGGAGCTTCTTGCGCTGTCCCCTCTGACAAAGCGCTCCGTCAGCCTCTCCGGGGGAACATTTAACTCTGTGCCTGATATATTTTTCATCTCAATGACAACATCCGGCTCTTGTATATTGACGCTCACATACACTCTGGTATTGGGCATGGCATATTTGATGATATTTGCATATAAATTATCGAAAATACGATATGTTTTTTCTCCGTCCAGCATCCCATATACTTTCTGATCAGGCAGTTCAAAACGGAACGTCAGATCTTCCGCTTCTGCCTTATCCTCATATTCCAGATAGACCTGCTTAAGCAGATGACAGATATCCATCCGCTCTTGCTGTACAGTCACATTGCCGCTGTTGGCTTTGCTCAGTTCAAAAAGATCTTCAATCAACACCTTTAAGCGAAGCGATTTTCTTTCCAGAACCTTCAAATATTCTTTTTGCTGTGCTTCTGTGACATGCTCTTCCTGCAACAGTGAAATGTAGGTGATAATGGCTGTGAGCGGCGTTTTCAGATCGTGGGAGACGTTGGTGATCAGCTCCGTGCGCATCCGCTGGCTCGAGACCTCCTCTTCCACCGCTTTGGAAAATCCGGTCTGAATCTCGGAAAGCTCTCCTTTGAGGGATTCGAACATCCCCCAGTCCCCCGCGAACTCTGTCTGCAGATTTCCGGCCGCCACCGAGCGGGCCGCCTCCAGCAAACATCTATATGTGTCCTGAATGATATGGATGTATTTCCTCAGGAAAAGATAGAGAAAAACAGAATATCCGATCAGCAAAAACACGCCGAATACCCAGAACATGCTAAATAGCGCGAGGATCAGGAAGTTGACTGCAAGAAGCTTAAAGAGCGGTACATTCATGTCCTGTTCCAGATCCGCATGTAATATTTCTCTCTGCAGCCGCATTTTTTTTCTTCTAAAAGAAACACGCGTGCATCGGATGATCCGATAACAGAGGCAGCGTTTCCGAAAATATCCTTTAATACCGAACAGATATACCTGACAGAGAGCAGTCACCAGCATAAACCACAGGGAAAACGCTGCTATCAAAAACAGCAGATTGAGCACTAGGACAGCATTCTGCGCATCCCCCTCGGTCATCCAGTGACAAACAGAATAAATCTTGTAGGAAAGTTTGTAGTTCCGATGTTCTGACATGGTGTACATGACAAAACTGGCAGCCAGTTCTCCCAAGATCAGAAACATCGCCCATAGTACCAGAGCAAGAACCTCTATATGAAGCGGCAATATTTCCCCTTCATGCAGGTGATATCCCTTCCACAGTGGCAGAAGTAAAGCGGCAATTCCCAAAATGAGCAAAAGGATACGAAAAGACTGCTGAATACCGCTGTTTAAATAGTTCCCGGCGGAGCTCATGGATTGGAATAAACGGGAGGAAGCCCTGATCTCCTCCATCTGTTCCGGCGTGAACGCATAGCAGACCGTACAGCTTTTCGGCGTATTGTTGACCTGCAGACGCATCTGCCTGATATCGCCGTCCGTTTTGTAATAAATCTCCCCTTCCCAATTCACTTTGCCGAAGGCAGAATAAGACAACGTTTCATAGAGACTCCGCTCCAGATAGCGGCTTTTCATGACTCTCTCTACACTCTCCAGCAGAGCATCAGCATCTTCTCCCCTCACCCACGCATGTTCTAACAGGCCCTCTTCGTCGAAACGCAGTCTGATATAATAAGAATAATAGTCTGCCAGTATTCCTGCCTCGTCTGTACCAAGCTTTTGCAAATCCCGCTCCGTGTTGGCCATGCTCTCTCCGCTTTCAAGGTCTATGATCTGATAATCCGCATGGGCCGCCAGCCCACCGGCAAAATCGGTATCCCACTCCGACAGAAGCTCGTCCAGCTGTTCTCCTGCAAAGGAACGAGGCGTTTCGTACCCAAAATTGTAGCATTCCGTAAAATTCTCGGCAGTGTCTTCTTCGGACTCCAGGTAAAGATCAGTAGATAAAGCAGGCACACCTGTCACCCTCTCCGCCAGCTGCTTATAGAGCACAGTATTTGCCTGATAGATTTCATATAAAAATTCGCTGCCGGAAAGAACATCAGGTTTATCGACAGATGCCCGCTCCTTAAAATTCCCATACTGAGACAGAAATACGAAGGAGGCTGTCAGAATCAGAAAACAGACCGCGATAAACCCCGGCAGTTGTTCACTTCTACTACGTTTTACGGTCTCATTGCTTTTCAATCTTGTATCCAATACCCCACACCACCTTTAAGTATTTTGGTTCCCGGGGATTTAATTCTATCTTTTCCCGGATCTTTCTGATATGCACCATGATCG
>CAMWMO010000365.1 GCA_947175305.1 uncultured Lachnospiraceae bacterium | reverse complement strand
TTGTAATTAAGGACAGCAAACACAGAGCCAGTCATCCGTAATACGGTAACCGTATCCGGCCAAATAAAAAAAGACCACAAAAAGCTGACCAACAGGAACGTGACAATGCGGTTCCATATCTTGCTCTTTGTCTTGAACTTGTCACCGACAAAGACTAAAATGCCATGCATTAGTCCCCAGAGAAGGTATTTTCCGCCATGCCAAATACCGGAAACCAGAAACGTCACCATGAGATTCAGGAATTTCCGCAGTTTCCCCTTGCGGCTGCCACCCAGCGGAATGTACACATATTCCCGAAGCCAGTCACCCAGTGTTATATGCCAGCGACGCCAAAATTCCGAAACCGACTGTGAAAAATAAGGTGCATCGAAATTTTCACTCATTCGTATGCCAAGCATACAGGATATTCCAAGGACAATATCGATTCCCCCGGAAAAATCAGCATAAAGCTGAACCGCATAGAAAAGCATTGCCGCAAGGGCGTAGGCGCCGTTAAATTGTTCCGGATCTGTGGAAATTGTGGACACGATCACGCCAAGTCTGGCAGCGATCACCAGCTTCTTAAACAATCCCCACAGACTGCGGACCGCACCTTTCAAAATATCATCACCGTTTATATGCCGCTCCTCCAACGCGGCACGCATCCTTGGATAAGGTTCGATCGGTCCAATGAAAATATGAGGCAGCCATGTGACAAACAAACCAAACAATAGAATGTTTTTTTCCGGCTCATATTTGCCCCGGTATAAATCCACATGATACGCTATGATCTGGAGCGTAAAATAAGAAATGCCGATTGGGGCGATGATCGACGGATATGGCAGCCAATGCTGCACCCTCAGCAAGAGAAGCAGCAATGCCTGCAGAACCGTACTGACCCACATGACCCAACGATGCATTGGAATCAGCCGCCCCGCCAAATAGCTTAACAGGGTTACAGTCAACAGGTACAGAACCGATATGCCATACCCTGCATAAACTACAAGCCCTACAATTAAAAGGATTATGTTTATAATCATTTGTACTATTCACACGCCGGCCATGCCGATCGGTCCCAGTCCCTTCCCTGCAATATGGAATATCTCTGTTCGTCCGTCATCAGGCTATACTTTGTATGCCAGCTACCCGGCGTCGCGTCGATATGTCGCCAAACCCCGTCCAAATGAATGATTAGCCAGTAATGTGATTTATTGGTCACCCAGATCAGTTGGGTTTCATAACCTTTTCGCGTCAAAAGACTCTGCAGACAGAGAGCATGTACCAGACAATTTCCCGACTTATTGGTAAACCCGTACCATACCGGATCGGCTCCGCCGTCATTATGGCTGTATTTGATGGTGTTACGAACATAATCTCTGATTGCTTCCGGATCGCTGCCAAGTCCCGCTGCAATAGAATCCACCAGCGCGTCAGTATCCGCCTGATCATGTCCCACCACTATTGTTCTCTTCGATGTAGCTGTGTTCCCATCCTTGTCCTTCGATATGTAAGTGACATAATAAGTCCCGGCAGCAGTAAGATCCACTCCACTGGCATCATATGTCACCTCGCAGACTCCGTCCACTGCATCTTTCGCGCTGACACCGGCAAGATAATCCGGAGTAGAGTGCTTCGCAACGCTTAAGGTGGTGAGTCCTTTAATGACCGGAGGGTTCTTATCCCGCACTACTGCTAATGTAACGGTGGCAGTGGCGGTATTGCCGTTGATATCTGTGGCTTCAATCTCCAGCGTCTGTTTACCCGGGGTCTCTACGTCTGGCTCTGTCACGAGACGAACTTCTACATCTCCGGAGATATCAGAGCAGGATTCTACAAAATCATCTACAGTTACTTTCTCCCCTTTAAAGACAGAAATATCTGTTACGGACAGTTCCGGCGGTGTGGTATCTACCACGTAAATCTGACAGACATCATCGTCCACAAGGCTGGCAACCGTATATTCGCCTACCCCGGATTCATTGATAGCATCAAGATCACCCTGTTCAATCCTGTCACTGTCCCGCTCTACACTATAAAGCAAATCCTCCTTACTCAGTGTCTCTCCCAATTCCATCGTAAATTCACTTTTCAACCAGACGATGGAGAGGGTGCATATCTGAGAGACAGCATTTCCATATGTATCTTCCACTACCACGGTAAAGCTCTGATCCACATAATCCAGTAAAACAGTAACATCCTCCACAAAATATACAGTGACATCCGACAGGTCATAATAGGATGCCACAAAATCATAGGGATCCGGTGTGTAATCAGGCGTTTTCTCTAGCCAAGAAATAAACTCCGCTTCTGGGGGCGTCGTGTCCTCTATGGTCAGCGTGACCGTCTCGTCCTTTCGACCGCTTCTCAGTGTCAGGGGAATACTTCCCACCACACTGATATCTACTGTAGAAAGATCTGTGACGATGCCGGCATTTCTGGCATCCGCAAACTCTGTCATAAAAGCCTCGACATTGATGGTTTCAGTCCCCAGCTCCACTGTCAGATCATGAAATCTTGGCTGGCAGTAAAACCAGTATGCAACGCATCCTATCAAGACTGATACAATTGCACAATAACACATCCACCTACGGATTCCCCCAAAATATGCAGCAAACACATTTTTCTTTTTAGCCGCTTCTTTATTTTCAGGTTTTATTGTATTTTTGGTCTTTTCAAGACTCAGTTCCCAGTCATAACACTTACAATGTAATAAATCCCCCGTTATATAATTATCACAAGTTTCACATTGCGGAATTTCAACTATGGGTTCTATTGCATCCTCAGTCTCATTGAGATTCAGCTCCCAGTCATAACACCTACAGTGTAATAAATCCCCTCTTAAGTAATTTTCACAAGTTTCACATTGCGGAATTGAAATCAATGGTTTTAGACCATTACTATAAGATTCAATTTCCATTGTCAAACGCTCCTGCTAACTGTATTTTAAGAACCACAAGGTTCTTTACTCTTCCGCCTCCAGACATTTTTGCAGCGCAAGTGTTCCCGTGCGGGCCATCTCCACGATACTGATCCCCTTCATCATAC
>CAMWMO010000364.1 GCA_947175305.1 uncultured Lachnospiraceae bacterium | reverse complement strand
GGTGGGAGAACTGAAATTCCCTATGGTTCGTGTCAACAATGCAGCATGTAAGCATTTCTTTGACAATAGATATGGCACAGGTCAGTCCGTTTGGGATGGCATCAACAGAACGACCAATCTGATCGTGGCAGGCAAGATCGTGGTGGTAGCAGGCTATGGCTGGTGCGGTAAAGGTACGGCAATGCGCGCCAAAGGATTGGGAGCCCGCGTGATTGTCACGGAGATCGACCCGATCAAGGCGATCGAGGCAGTGATGGACGGCTTTGATGTGATGCCCATGAAGGAAGCGGCGAAGCTGGGTGATTTCTTTATCACCGTGACAGGTTGTGACGGCGTTATCGATAAGGAAGATTTTGCAGAAATGAAGGAGGGTGCGATCCTCTGTAATGCGGGCCACTTTGACTGCGAGATCGACATGGCGTGGCTGAAGGCTAACGCGGTGGAGACCAGGGAGCAGCGGAAGAATATTATGGGTTATAAGCTGCCCACAGGCCAGTGGATCTTCGTGCTGGCAGAGGGACGTCTTGTGAATCTGGCGGCAGGCGACGGCCATCCGGCAGAGATCATGGATATGAGTTTCGCGATTCAGGCGCTGTCTGCGAAATATCTGGTAGAGCATGCCAGCGAGCTTACAGAGAAGCTGATCGATGTGCCGGAGGAAGTGGACAAGGATGTGGCGAAGCGTAAGCTGGCATTCCTCGGTAAGGAGATCGATGTGCTGACGCCCGAGCAGGAGAAGTATCTGAACAGCTATACGGTATAACTGTCGCAGACTTAGCAGTCTGCGACCAAAGAATTGCGACGCAATTCTTTCTTAAGTGTTTTATATTATGGAAAATGGGGCCGCATTGTGCCGGGGATTGTGGAGGCATGTATGCGGCTCCCCTTTTTGTATATCCTATAAATAATAAAAAGGAGCGGAATGAAAATGAGCAAAACAGCACAGGAAGGCTTTGCAGAGAATTTATTACAGTATTTAAATGACAGCCCTACGGCATATCACGCCGTGGAGAATGGGGTAGAGCTGCTCAGAAAGAGCGGCTTTCAGGAATTGAAGGAGACGGAGAGCTGGTCGCTGTGCAAGGGCGGTAAGTATTTAGTGGTGAAAAACCGCTCGGCAGTTATTGCGTTTATCGTCGGGGAAGGGAATCCGGCAGAAGAGGGTTTCCGCATCATCGGGGCGCACACGGATTCACCGGCTTTAAAGATCAAACCGGGTGATTGCAGTGTTACGCCGGAGGGCTATGTCAAGGTGAATGTGGAGATTTACGGCGGCGCTATTTTGAGTACCTGGTTTGACAGACCCCTTGCGGTGGCGGGGCGCGTTGTGATAAAGGAGAAAGGAACGCTTCAGGAAAAACTGGTTAGAATAGACAAACCGGTGTTTATGCTGCCGAATCTCTGTATCCATCTGCACCGGGACGTAAACGAAAAATGTGCCTATAACAAACAGACCGAGATTGTTCCGCTTATGTCCATGAAAGAGGAGAATGTGGAGAAGGGGGATTATCTGCTGAATCTTCTGGAAGAGGAAGCGGGAATTCGGAAAGAAGATATTGTGGATTACGAACTGTTCCTGTATGAATACCAGAAAGGCATTTTCACAGGCAGGAAACTGGAATTTATCTCCGCGTCAAGAATCGACGATTTGTCTATGGTGTATGCCGGCCTTACGGCATTGACGGAAACGGGAGAGGGAGGCAAAGCGACAAGAGTGTTTGCTGCTTTTGACAATGAGGAGGTGGGAAGCACCTCTGCGCAGGGTGCCCATTCCGGTCTTTTACTGCATCTTTTGAATCGGATCTGTAAGAATCTGGGATTGACGGATGAGGGCTATTTTCAGGCAGTTGCCAATTCGACCTCCATTTCTGCCGATCTGGCTCATGCGGTGCATCCTAACTACAGCGACAAACATGACTCGGAAAACCGTCCTGTTTTGGGCGGCGGGCCGGTGATCAAATATTCGGCGGCACAGCGGTATGCTACGACAGCATACAGCGCGGCTTATTTCATGGACGCCTGTGAGCGGACGAAAGTACCGTTCCAGAAGTTTGTAAACAGAAATGATATACCGGGCGGTTCCACGATCGGGCCTGCCTTGTCCGGCTTAACCACGATCCCTATGGTGGATATGGGTGCGCCGATTCTAGCAATGCATTCGATCCGGGAATTTGGGGCTGTGGCGGATTTTGTGGATACAGAAAAGGCTTTTCGGGCATATTATGAGGATGGGCGGCTTTAAGTGCCGCCCATTTGCGCTGAGTGAAGTGCAAAGATTAATAGCAATAAAGCAATTTACATTTTCTCCATAAATTCTTCAATGGAATCTGACTTGGCGGCGAGTTTCATCCAATGTCGTAGAGTGTCTAAGTTTGTCTCACGGTCAATTTGTTTCGAGATATTTTCCGGAACTGTGCCTAAATCGGAGAGAAAAGCCTTTATAGACTCAGCACATTCTTCGGTTCTGCCTTCGCTTCTACCTTCATTCCTCATCATCCAATCTCTCTCATACGATTTCATATAGGAAATAGACACCTCCTTGTCATATTTGACTTTGTCAACCATACTCTGAACTTCCCTCAGCGGTTCGTTTACCGCATTATTCCACGTCGTGTTTTCGAGATATTGCAGAAGCTCTTTTAATTCCTGTGAGATAATACCTGACTTCTATGCAGCCATCTGCTCTAACAACATCCGCCATATTTAATTGTTCATATGGGGATTGTCAAAGTGAAGTCAGAACAACTTCCTAAAAGATGATATCCCAGATATGTAGGTAAATTGTAGCAGAGAAGATTATGAATGTCAAGATAAAATTATATTGATTAAAAAACGATAAAACGATTATTCTGTTAGCTTATGAAGCTTCCATATAAATCGAAAATTGATCAGAATCAGCAACGTGAAAATGACGCCGAGCATGTCTTGCATATGGTAATTATGATTTATTAAAAGAATATATGAATAAAGAGATACAAAAAATAGTAGAAAATATAGTTGCAAAAATGATAGGGGGGGGGGGTAAAA
>CAMWMO010000363.1 GCA_947175305.1 uncultured Lachnospiraceae bacterium | reverse complement strand
GAGCGCGCAGACGGATCCCAAGGGCGGCAAGATCAGCTGGAGCAGTGAAGATGAAGGAATCGCCAAGGTGGACGATAAGGGTGTGGTAACAGGCGTCGGCGAGGGTACGGTGAAGATCCGTGCGCTCTGCAAAAATTCTGACCAGAACATCGAGGAATCCTTTAAGATCAAGGTGGTCAAGGAAGCTGTTGCGATAGACGGCAGCACCAAGCTGAAGGATAAGGACGGCAATCAGCTTTATTATAGAAATTCTGCCGGGGAATATAAGGAAGCGACTTATGATGATTATGGGAAGAAGGATACCTTCTACAAGAAGGTGAAGGCTGTTTCGGCTTATAAGTATACCGGATGGCAGACCATCGACGGCTATGTTTACTTCTATGACAAAAACGGCAATTATGTGACGGGAGACCAGGTCATTCAGGGCGCCAGATACACCTTTGGCAGCGACGGAAAACTAGCTAAGAGCTCCGGTACGATGGGAATCGATGTGTCGAAGCACAATGGCAATATAGACTGGAATGCGGTGAAAAACTCGGGCGTTTCCTATGTGATCATCCGCTGTGGCTACCGCGGATACACCACAGGCGTGTTGGTGGAGGATCCTAAGTTCCGGACCAATATCAAGGGAGCGAAGGCAGCCGGACTCAAGGTGGGAGCTTATTTCTACAGTCAGGCGGTCAACGAGGTGGAGGCTGTGGAGGAGGCTTCCATGGCGATCGATCTGGTAAAGGGATACGGACTGAATTATCCCCTTTTCCTCGATGTGGAGGCCAGCGGCGGCAGAGCCGACGGCATTAGCCGGGATACCCGAACGGCAGTTTGTAAGGCCTTTTGCCAGACCGTACAGAATTCCGGTATCTCAGCGGGCGTCTACGCCAATAAGAACTGGTTCACGGAGAAGATCAATACGGCCAGCCTCACAAGCTATAAACTCTGGTTGGCACAGTATGCCAGCGCGCCGACCTATACGGCGACCCGCTATGACCTGTGGCAGTATTCCTCCACAGGAAAGGTCAGCGGTATCAGCACAAAGGTGGATATGAATATAAGTTATGTAAACTACTAATCCGTACTTGCATTTTAAAACCACTTCATAGATAATGGTTAATAGAACAGAAATGACCCGGAAGAATCCGGGCAAGGAGGCACAGTGTGAAAGAGAATATGAGAACGTATCTTGTGACCGGAGGCGCCGGGTTTATCGGTTCCAACTATATCCACTATATGTTTCGCAAATATGGCGATTCGATCAGGATCATCAATGTGGATGCCCTGACCTACGCCGGTAATCCGGAAAATTTAAAGGAAGTGGAAGGCAGAGAGAATTATACCTTTGTCAAGGCTGACATCTGTGATAAGGCTGCCATCGAAAAGATCTTTGCTGAAAATGAGATCGACAGAGTCGTTCATTTTGCGGCGGAGAGCCACGTGGACAGAAGCATTAAGAACCCCGAGGTGTTTGTGCAGACCAATGTGTACGGCACTGCGGTGATGTTAAACTGTGCGAAGGCGGCATGGGAGCTTCCGGACGGCAGCTTTAAGGAGAATAAAAAGTTCCTGCACGTATCGACAGACGAGGTGTACGGGTCTTTGGAGGAGGACGGCGGTTATTTTTATGAGACCACGCCCTACGCGCCCCGCAGCCCTTATTCTGCCAGCAAGGCGGGTTCGGACATGCTGGTGAAGGCGTACATGGACACCTATCACTTCCCGGCTAATATCACGAACTGTTCTAACAACTACGGGCCTTATCAGTTTCCGGAGAAGCTGATCCCGCTCATCATCAACAACGCGCTGCAGGGGAAAAAGCTGCCCGTTTACGGTGACGGGAAAAATGTGCGGGACTGGCTCTATGTGGAGGATCACGCGAAAGCCATCGACATGGTGCAGGAGAAGGGCAGACTTTTTGAGACCTACAATGTGGGCGGACACAACGAAAAGCAGAATATAGAGATCGTGAAGATCATCATTGCGACTCTGCGGGAAATGCTTCCGGAATCAGATCCCAGGAGAGAGCATGTGACGGAGGAGCTGATCACTTATGTGGAGGACCGCAAGGGACATGACAGACGGTATGCGATCGCGCCGGATAAGATCAGAGAGGAGATTGGCTGGGAGCCTGAGACCATGTTTGCGGAGGGCATCCGCCGTACCATCGAGTGGTATTTCGCCCATGAGGATTGGATGAAAAACGTGACGAGCGGCGATTACCAGAAGTATTATAAGGAGATGTATACGACCAGATAGGGCGGGGCTGATGTATAGTATAGGGCAGTTCATAGCAGGATTTTTTCTGTTTATAGTGCCGGGTATGCTGCCGGCGTATGTACGATATAAGGATACGGGGAAGGATGGTCGTTTTTCGGCGGGAGTGGCAGTGCTCTTGTATGACTTTCTGATCCTTGTCTGTACAGGCGGCATTGTGTATCTGTTGTTCGGAGATGTTATTTTTTCAATCAAATATTATCCCTATGTGTTGCTGTATGTCTTCTGGCTTGTGGGGGCATATGGCTTCTCCTTTGTTTTAGGCGTGGTGAACGGCTTGAGGAGACCGAGGGTATTTCGCGGGTGCGGCCGCACCGCCGTGCTGATCGGCAGTGCGTTGTGGATCCTTTTTATGGCGGGAATCTTCTATGACGACCATGCGAAAAGGCATATTGTGATCAATGAGGTCTGCGCCCACAATCTGTCGCTGGCTCTGGATGATACCGGAGAAAACAGCGACTATATCGAGCTGTATAATCCGTCTTTTACCTTGGTGCCGCTGGACGGTTTCTGCCTGACGGACCAGGGGGAGGTGCAGGAAGCGCACTGCCTTTCGGGAGTCAGCATCGCACCCCGCTCTTATCTGCTGCTGTTTGCGGACGGCGCAGCGAAAACGGAGCGGACGGAGGAGGAAGGGGAAGCTTTTATCCATCTCGGTTTTCGGATCGGAGAAAAGGGGGAGACCCTGACGCTCTTTGACAGAGGCGGGTCGGTGATCGATCAGGTGGAGGTGCCGGAACTTGCGGCGGATGTCACCTATGC
>CAMWMO010000362.1 GCA_947175305.1 uncultured Lachnospiraceae bacterium | reverse complement strand
GTATCTACACTCAGCACCCCGGCTATCACTTCCCGTAATTTTTCTAATTCCATCGCAAAGCCAACCTCATCGCTTAATAAAGCGTTCTCTCTATCGGTATCTTATCAGTCCTGTCTCTTCTCAGTTCTCCTGAGGTGCGACCTTTTCTCTGATCTTATCGCTGATTTTCTGCTCCGTAAATGTGATACACTGCAGGATCGAATTTTTGATTTCATTTGCCTTAGAGCTTCCGTGGGTCTTTACCACCAGACCCTTCAATCCGAGAAGCGGCGCTCCGCCGTACTGCTCCAGATCAAAAGCCTTAAGTGTTTCCTTAAGAGCCGGTTTCACCAAAAGGGCGCCGATCTTACTGCGAAGCGAAGTCATCATGCCCTCCTTTACCTTGGAGATCAGTGTCAGTCCCACACCTTCATAGGTCTTCAGAATGACATTGCCCACAAAGGCCTCACAGACCACAACATCCGCCGCGCCCGCCGGAATATCCCTGGCTTCCACACTGCCGATAAAATTGATATCAGGGCAGTTTTTCAAAAGGGGAAAGGTCTCTTTCACCAGCGCATTTCCCTTCTCCTCCTCGGCGCCGATATTCACAATGCCGACCTTCGGGTTTTTCACGCCCATCACATGCTCCATATAAATGGATCCCATCTTGGCAAACTGCACCAAGTGAGAGGGTCTGGCATCCACGTTCGCGCCGCAATCGATCAACAGCGAACAACCTGTCGCCGTGGGAATGAGCGGTGCAAGGGGCGGTCTCTCCACACCCTTGATCCGTCCCACAATCACCTGACCGCCCACCAGTGTCGCCCCAGTACTGCCCGCGGACACATAGGCATCGCAAGTGCCGTCCTTCACTAGATTAAGGGCTCTGACCAGAGAGGAATCCTTTTTCTGACGGATCGCCATAACCGGCGGCTCCGCCGTCTCGATGATCTCGGAGGCATGAACGATCTCAACCTGCTCCTTCGGATAGGAATACTTGCTCAGTTCCTGTTCCAGGACCTCCTGCTTCCCTACCAGATATACCTTGACCTTATTGCTCTCATTGACCGCCTCCACAGCGCCCTTTACCGTCTCAACAGGAGCATTGTCTCCGCCCATGGCATCCACTGCCACCTTAACCCATTCACTCATATGTTACCTTCCGTTTATCAAAATGGCTATCATTATAATTGTACTAGTATAATATACTAAATCTGCCCATAAAAATCAAGGCTCTTCGAGAAGTCCTCGAAAAGCCTGTGTACATCGTTTAGTCAACTGCGATGATTTCTTTTTTGTTGTATGTTCCGCATTGCTTACATACTCTGTGGGGCACCATCAAAGCGCCGCATTTGCTACATTTTACTAATGTAGGAGCAGTCATTTTCCAGTTTGCTCTTCTCTTATCTCTTCTACCCTTAGAAGATTTGTTTTTAGGACAAATAGACATCGTCACACCTCCTTATCCGCTTCGAAAATATCTTTGATCGCCGCCATCCTGGGATCGGGCACGGAACTGTCACAGTCACACGTCCCCGTATTCAGATCCCTGCCGCATATGGGGCAGATCCCCTTACAATCCGGCTTACACAGGATCTTCATAGGCCAGCTTGTCACTATCTCACTGTTTAGTAAGTCTTCCACGTTCAACTGAAACTCATCCATAAAGGGCTGTTCTTCATACACCGAAGGGTCCGTCGCCGCTTCCGGCGCCCACACCTCTCTCTCAAAGTCAAGCACGATCTCCTGCTCCACAGGCTGTAAACATCTGTCACAGCCGGCTTCAAAGGTGAACACTGCCTTCCCTTCGATCCGTGCCTTGCCCTTTCCTGTGTTTGTAAAAACGAAATCCACCGGCGATGCAGTGCACACCGGATAAGTCTCTCCTCCTACAGAAACCGCTGTGATCTCGGCCTCTATCCGCATCGGAATGACTTTGTCTTCGTTTGTCAACACCTCAGTCAGGTTCAAAAACATAGCAGACTCCCATCCATACTCAAACAATTATACATAGGGGGCTTGGGTTTGTCAACTGTATTTTTTATTGCTGAACTGGTTTCCACATCCTCATTAAAATCACAACCTAAAATAGGCAACGGACTCTTTCAGCTCCTCCGATATGTTATCCGTATCTGTCGCCTGAACGTTTATCATTTCAATGTTTTTCCTAAGCTCCTCTATGGATGCTGTCGTTTCCTGACAACTTGCGGTATTGGCTTCTGATATGGAGGACAGGCTGCTTATCTCGTCAAGCACCTTTTCCTTATCATGATTCAGAACATCGCTTTCCGTTGATATGCTATGAATTGTGTCAACCGTAATCTGTATCTTACCGCTGACTCTATCAAAGCTGTCGCTCACCGTAGCCAGTGCATTTCCCTCCGAATCAATGGCATCTTTGATCTGATTTGCAAGCTGCACATTACTCTGCGATTTCAATATGATCTCGTTGATAATATTCTGAATCTCCTTCGCTGAGTTATCGGACTCTCCGGCTAATGATTGTATGGAGGATGCAACAACCGCAAACCCTCTTCCTGCTTCCCCTGCCCTTGCAGCTTCAATAGAAGCATTCAGCGCCAGCATACTTGTCTGTCCTGCAATACTTGTAATCGCATCTGCCGCCTCCCTAATGTTTTCAATCGCAGTATTTGCTTCATTGATGCCCGTCACAACATTTTCCGATATGGTAACCGTATTTTTATTCGCTTCAATCAAGTGGGACAAATTATCTTTTGCCTCGTTATTGATGACTTCAATCTCCCGTGCCTCTGCCTGTGTCGCTGCTGCACTTTCAGCAATGGAAGAAATGCTTTCTCCCACATTCTGAGTCAGCCGCAGTGTCTTATCATTAACTTTGGAAATAATATTTTTCAAATTATCCTTAAGATTTTCCTTTACAAGGGATTCCGGCATTCCCGCAAATGCCATCCCGATGACTTCACCGCTTTCACTACAAACGGGGGTATAATACACATAGTACGCCTTTCCCCCGATTATCGTTCCATTCGTGAGATAATCTTCTCCCTGTCTTACGAGATCCCATTCAAAATATTCCC
>CAMWMO010000361.1 GCA_947175305.1 uncultured Lachnospiraceae bacterium | reverse complement strand
CCTTGATGGTCTTATTCCTGGCGCCTCCAACCTTGAAGGCTTTTGTGTATTTTAAGCCGACTGTGGCCTGCCCGTTTTTATAGGCAGGAGTCTTGCCGTCTGTGGTGTAGTAGATTTCCACACCCACAGCAGTTTTGGCAGAGAGAGTAACAGTAACGTTCTCTGCTATGTAAGTCTTACCTGCTTTGTCGGAAGCCTTCTCGGTGATGGTAATTGTTGGAGCATCCGGCGCCGTCATATCCGTAGCGATCTTCAGTACACCGGGCAGCCATGTGGTGCCTGCGCCCATGCCGGAGCTGGTGCATTTGGTAGTGGAGGACTTCATGGCGGAGAGAAGCGCGTCCACTCGTGCTTTTCCGCTTTTGCTCCGGATGTCTTCTCTGGCCGAGAGAATCACCGCCGCCGTGCCTGCCGCAGCGGGGGATGCCTGGCTGGTGCCTTGCATGGTACCATAGCCGCCGGGCACCGTGGAATAAATTGCCACACCGGGGAAGGACAGCTTCACTGTGCTTCCGTAGTTGGAGAAGCTTGCTCTGGCGCCGTTATTATCCACGGCGCCCACAGAGATGGCGCCGGAATAGGCGGCAGGAAAATTATTGCCGTTTGCATTGTCATTACCAGCGGAGGCAAAGATCGCTACCCCCTTCTTGTAGGCGTTCTGGACCGCCGCTGCGGAGTTGCCATCATACATCGGTCCTCCCAGACTCATGTTGATGATATCGTTTCCGTCGTTCACAGCGGCGTTGATGGCACGAATGATGTATGCAGAGTTCGTCTGTGAATTACTGTTAAACACAGCATAACCGCGTACCTGTGCTTCCGGCGCAATGCCCACGCCGCCTTTCCCGTTGGCGGCGGCGGCAATGATACCGGCCACATGGGTGCCGTGTTTTCCGTTATCGCTGTCAAATGCTGTCCCGTTTGCACCGTTTGAAAAGTTTTTGCCGGATACAGCGTTTTTAGATAAATCTTCGTGAGCTTTTTGCAGTCCGGTGTCGATGACGGCTACCCTCACTCCCTTGCCTCTAAATCCTGCAGCCCAGGCATACCGGGTGCCAATATAATCATGCTGCCATTGTCTGGCAAATTCGGAATCATAGGGCGTGGAGGCATCAGGCGTGTAGTCTTCAAGCGCGTAGTCCTCAGGCGTAGCATCTATATCATCGTTCAGATAATTGTAGTAATTGGGCCACACGGCGGGCAGCTTGAGATCGGGCTCCGCCGCAGCGGCGACCGCCATAGCCACCGTAGCCTGCTTGGGCAGACTGATTACGGCAACTTCATAGGAGTAGCTGTCCACGGTGCCGCCGAATGCTTTAGCTACTTCCGCAGCCTCCGCCTCGGTTTCTGCCAGATATACCACCTCGCCGAGCTCATAAATGCCCTTTGCATCAGGATAGTCTTTGGCGTTTCCTGTGTTTTTCTCTACGATGTCACTCACATGAGCAGACAGTTCTCTCTTGTCAGCCAGCTGCCGGGAGGACATGATATAATTATCGCCTAATCCGGGGAAGATGTCGAAAGCATTCTCGTCTTCCTCGGGGAGTGTGTTTTCAGAGATTGTATTTTCGGAAATGGTATCCTCGGAAGCTTCCTCTTCTTCGGAGAGCTCCTCGTCCTCTATGCCTTCCGGATCATCGGAGTTCTCCTCGCTCTCAGGATTCTCAGAGTCAGCATCATCTTCAGAGTTCTCCTCGTTTCCGGAATTTTCTTCGTTTTCTTTATCCTTATCTTCCTCTTCGTCCTTAGAGGGATCCTCGGTTTCATCATCATCGGCGGAGGGCCGTTCCGGATTTTCATCGCTCTCGCTATCCTCAGCGGAAGACTGTTCCGGATCTTCTTCGTCCGAAATCTCTTCGGAGGATTCTTCTTCGGGTTCCTCAACAGATTCACTGACGGAGACAGGGTCCGAGTCAGCAGTTGCCAATGCATCGATCCCCGCCGTGTGGAACAGCAGAGTGCCCGCTAAAAATAATGAAAGTACCTTTGCTTTTTTCATGGAATGCCCTCTTGTTTCTTTCTTTTGACGGTTGGTTTATGGTTCTGTGTGAAGATAAGCTTCGGTATCGGGAGCCAGGGTAGGATAGTCATTATCCAGTCCCAGTTGGATGAGTTCCGATATATCTTTGTCAGTGTGATAGATGGCGACGCCGTATGAGTAGCTGTCAAGTTCGATTCCGTACAGCTCGGCAATTTCCTGTGCTTCTTCCAGCGTGTCCGCCAGAGCAGTCAATTGTGGTGAGTCAGAGTCCTTGTTTTCAGATGAGACTGCGTCGGAGGGGGTGAACGATTCATCAATTACAGGAGTATATAATTGATTCGCCTCCGAAGAGTCAGTGGTCAATTCGGTGTGTTCCCGTTCCATGCCACAGCCGCTGAGTCCTGCCACGGAGAGCAGGATAAGCCCCGCTGCGATCACAGTTTTATTCAAGGTAGATTGCACCTCCTTTTGCGTTTTCTGTCTACTATATATTAGGTTGTATCGTTATATAAATATAAATATGTAGAAAGTATCTAATCTTATCTATCATTTTACTCTGTTCTGCATAAAACAACAATTCAACATATTACATAAAATGTTGGGGAGGGGATAAAAGAAATTTGGCATATTTTATGTGCTGGTATTTTTTAACAGAGGTCGTATTAGTCTACTACTGTTCCCTTGCTTTTCCGGGAGGGGCGTGTAGAAAAAGCGTAAACGAAATAACGGTAATTAAACTTGCAGCACAAGATATGGTAGTGGAATCAGAGAAAAGTGTCGGCAAATACAAAATATCGTGTTGTGCGTTTTGCCATATACGGTTTTGCGATTGCTGTTTGCTGCTTGTGTTTTCAAAAGATGGGGTGATATACTGTCTGTATCAACAGAAGGCGTGTGGCGGGAACCTCCCTTTTAAGTAAGGAGAAAAATATGAGAGATAATGAATTATTGTTGGCTATGTCGAATATGCTCGACACGAAGTTAGAGGAGAAGCTGGAAGAGAAACTACAACCAATCAAAGAGGAAATACATGTACTGAAGGAAGACGTAAGAGACCTGAAAGAGGAA
>CAMWMO010000360.1 GCA_947175305.1 uncultured Lachnospiraceae bacterium | reverse complement strand
CCTTTCTCTGTCAAGGTTCTCTGATGGAATACGGGGAGAGTGCCCGGCTCTTTGACCACCCGGAAACAGAGCAGTTGCAGCAGTTTCTGGGCAAGCTTTTGGAATGGAATCTCTCGCTTTAATCCGTTTCTCTTATTTTTTCTCTCGCTTCGCTCAGATCCTCGCAGACAAAGGTGCAGTAAGGCCGTATTTCGGGGGACGCTTCCATCAAATCAGGAATCATGACGGTGCGGCAGCCCGCCGCATATCCCGCCTTAATCCCGTTCTCACTGTCCTCAAACACATAGCAGTCACCCGGCTTACGGAAAATTTTCTCCGCCGCCAAAAGGAAAATATCCGGCGCCGGTTTCCCTCTCTTTACTTCCGTCCCGCTGACGATCTCAGAAAAGTATTCCCGTATTCCCGCTATCTCCAGATTGGATACGATCTGCTCTACGGCGCTGCTGCTCGCCACTGCCATAGGAATATTGTTCTCTTGAAAAAACTCTAATATTTCCGGCACACCTTTTTTCATCGGAACCTGTTTGGACAGTTTTTCCTTTACCCGCTTCATACAATCTTCGATAATTCCGGCACCGTCGGGAACATGATAGTAGTCTTCCACTACCCGTCTCATGTGAGCTCCGTTTGTTCCGGATATGGCCCCGACGAAATCATTGCCAAGAACCACACCCTTCTCTTCTGCGATCTCATGCCAAGTCTGTTGGTAAACCCGCTCCGTGTCAAAGAGCAGGCCGTCCATATCGAAAATTGCACCCTTATACGCCATTATTTTACTTTTTCCTCCTTGCCTCCAGCTCCTGTGTCATCTCACCGCGCAGACTATCCAGCTTGTAAAAATAGGTGAGTACCGCAATCAAAATGCACAGGACAATAGGAATCCAGATAAAACAGATCTCAATATAGGAAAGTGCCTTCGGTGTCTGCTCCGCATTAGCGACATAGCCGCCGTTTTTCAGGAAAACACCGATAATAAAGCTGGTAAGTCCCATGCCGCCCTTTACAAAGAATCCCTGAAAAGCTGCAATCAAGCCCGCCACGCTTGCATTCTTCTTATATTCGGAATAGTCTATCACATCCGGCTGCATCGCAAAGGTAATACCAAAAATGCCGTAAATACCAAGTCCCGTAATGACCAGACCAATCAGAAGACACGCCGCCGAGCTTCTGCCCACATAGATTAACAGATCGCCTACTATGTAGAGAATGATACTAAAAAACATCAGATTCCTTTTGCTGAACTTTTTCTCTAACGCCGGAAGTAACAGCAACATCGGTAACCCTGACAGTATACCAAGAATTCCCACCAAAGACAACCATTCTGTCCTGCCAAGATTGTATTTAAAATAGTAAATGACCGTTGTGCTTCTTACCACATAGAGCGAAAAATAAAACAGATTCAGCAAAAACAGTATCCACGCCTGCCCGGTAAGTCCTTTAAAATCTTCCTTCAGAGAAGAATGGCTGCTCACTGTCGGCGGAACCACTTCCTTTGTGCTTGCGAAAGTCAAAAAGAAGATAAACATAGCGGCAATTCCGTATACCGTCATGGTAACCAGATAGCCCTTCGCCTCGCTGCCCTGTCCAAAGAAGCGCACCAACGGCTCCGTGATCGACATGACAATAGCCGTTCCGATCATGGCGCACACCATTCTCGTGGACACCAGGATATCTCTCTCATGAATATCAGAGGTAAGTCTTGGCACGATCGTATTGAGCGGTATATTCACCACCGTATAGGCAGTACAGAGCAGACAGTAAGTCACATAGGCCCACACGAGTTTCCCTGTACCTCCAAAGTTCGGAATATAAAATGTCATAAAAGTAAAGACTGCGAAGGGCACAGCTCCGATCAGGAAGTAAGGACGTCCCTGTCCCCATCTCGTGTGTGTTCTGTCCACGATCAGTCCCATGCCCGTATCCGTGAATGCATCAATAAATTTTGTCACAAGCATCATCGTTCCGGCTGCCGCCGCCGTGATACCAAATACATCCGTATAAAAAACCATCAGATAGGATGCCATAGTACTGAAAACCAGATTACAGCCCAGATCCCCAATTCCATATCCTATACGTTTTCCCCATTTCCCCATATCATTCTTCCTTCCTTTTAAATTACGGCATCTGTAAAGTTTCTTACAGATGCCGAATTGATCTTATTTGTCCAGCAATAAAATTATTCAGTTTAGAAACAAGTGAATGCACCGTCGATAATGAAATCAGACCCCGTTGTGAATGTACTCGTGTCGCCTGCCAGATAAACGCAGATGGACTCCAGTTCCTCAGGCTTTCCCATTCTCCCAAGAGGCGCCATCTCATTCCATTTTTCGATCAGCGGAATCAATGTCGGGGAATTCAGGGTAAGTTCTGTCCCGATATAACCGGGGCTGATGCTGTTGACACGAACTCCTCTCTTCGCCCACTCAATCGCCAAAGATTTGGTGAGCTGTATCACAGCGGCCTTTGATGCGTTATAAGCGCACTGGGGCTGAGGGACATTGACGATATGTGCAGACATGGAAGCCGTGTTGATAATGGAACCGCCGCCATGCTCCAGCATATATTTTCCTGCCGCAATGTCGGTGAGGAATACGCCGTTCAGATTGATATTGATCACCTTGCTCCACTGCTCGTAAGTCATCTCCTCCGCCGGAGCGTTAATGCAAATGCCCGCATTGTTGTGACAGAAATCCAGTCCTCCCAATTCCTCTACCACCTGTGCAACCATCGCATCTACCTGCTCCTTGTCCGTGCAGTCTGTCTTGATCGCGATCACTTTCCTGCCTGTCTTCTCTGCCATCTCAGCGGCTGTCTTCTTAGCCTCCTCATAATCCAGATCCACGATCGCCACATCTGCGCCTGCCTCCGCAAACGCCGTCGCCGTACATTTGCCAATGCCTCTCGCCGCTCCTGTCACAAATCCTTTCTTTCCGTCCAATCTCATTTTTTCAATAATTCCCATAACGTTCTCCCTTCTTTAAATTTATTTTGTAAAATCATTTATCAAATTGTAATTACATAATATCTCTCAATAGAGAATTAATCAATATGTAAT